>NZ_JAOQJF010000006.1:0-140946 GCF_025567195.1 Alitiscatomonas aceti
TCACGGCCAGGTGGAGGGCAGAGGTGCCGGTGGCCAGGGCCACGGCATACTTACACCCCACGGTCTCACAGGCCAGGCGCTCCACCTCGTTGATATTCTCTCCGACGGTGGACATCCAGTTCTTTTCATAGGCGTCCTTTATATATTCCAGCTCCGGCCCGTGCATGGTGGGCGAGCTGAGCCAGATCTTTTTTTCAAATGGCACGAACCGTTCTTCTGCGCGGAACATGTGATCATCCCCCTTGTTTTTAATAGAAAAACATCCTGTTTCCACAGGATGTTTTCTTCTGGTTAAGGCCCTCGAAACAGGGCCTTTCTGTTTTTCTTTTACTGTTTGATTCCCTGCGCTTTTGCTTATGTGTGATAAAGAAGTAATAGAAGTGTAAAAAATTTTGCCGTTCCTATCCGGCACATGAGGTATGTCGGATAGGTCGGGCGGTTAGGTGTCGGGCAGTTCTACCTTGCCGACAAAAGAATAATAGATTTCGATTTCCTGTCTGCGTAACTTGCCCCGGCGTTTCCCGTCAAGGGCAACGCTTTCATGGACAACGATTTTCTCCACAAACTCCCGCAGCAGAGTAGGGGTAAGTTCTTCAATGGTAGTGTGCCTGCGTACCACATTCATAAACTTTTCAGCGTTTGCGGTGGCTTCCTGCGCTTTGGAAAGTTCTTCCCGCAGTCTGGCGGCACGTTCTTTCAGTTCTTTCTGCTCGGCTTCATAGTCTGCCGACAGCTCTGTGAAACGCTCGTCCGATATGCGCCCGGTTACGCTGTCCTCATACAGCCGCTTGAAGATAGCAGATAACTCGGCTATGCGTTTCTCGGCGGCTTCCAGCTCCTTTTTCTTGGCGGCGTTCCTGCGTCTGTCCCCGTCCTCATTCTGCTCGATTAAAAGCTTCATAAACCGGGCTTCATGCTTTGCCGCATAGCTGGTAACTTTCCGCAGATTGGAGAGTACGCCAGCGGTCAAGAGGTCAGTGCGGATAAAGTGCGCTGTGCAGTCGGCGGTGCGTTTCTTGTAGCTTCCGCAGATATAACAGTCCTGCTTGCGCTTGTCCGTCTGGTATCGCTGCTGGTACATGACGCTGCCGCAGTCGGCACAAAAGAGTATGCCGGAGAACAAGCCCACTTCGTCATAACGGTTGGGGCGTTTGCGCTGCTTGCGTAACTCCTGCACCCGTTCCCACGTTTCCCGGTCAATGATAGGCTCATGGTGGTTCTCAAAAACCGCCTGCTTTTCCGGGGGATTTTCTATGCTGTGTTTCAGCTTGTAGGACGGCTTCTCGGTCTTAAAGTTTACCAGACAGCCCGTATATTCCCGGTTTTCCAGCAGATGAACCACGGTATTGGTCGCCCACTTGCACTCATAGCCGGGGTGGTAGCGGCGGGTGCTGCCCGTCCTGCGGTATTCCAGCGTCCCCGGCGTGGGGATTTGCTGCTCGGTCAGCATACGGGCTATCTTGGTCGGACCGTTCCCGGCAAGGCAAAGGCTGTAAATCTGCCGTACCACCGGGGCGGCTTCCTCGTCAATGATAAAGTTTTCGTCCTCGTCCATGAGGTAGCCATAGACGGGCTTGCTTGTGATGGGCTTTCCGCTCATGCCCTTAGAGCGTTTTACTGCCTTGATTTTCTTGCTCGTATCTCTCACCAGCCATTCGTTAAAAATGTTCCGCAGCGGGGCAAAATCATTTTCCCCCTGTGCGCTGTCCACTCCGTCATTGATAGCGATGAAGCGGACACCTTTCTGTGGGAAAATCATTTCTGTGTACATTCCCACCTGTAAGTAGTTTCGCCCTAACCTCGACATATCCTTGACGATAACTGTCCCGACTTTCCCTGCTTCAATGTCTGCAAGCATGGCTTGAAATCCGGGTCTTTGAAAGTTCGCACCGGAATAACCGTCGTCGGTGTACCAGCGCAGATTAGAAAATCCATTCTGTTTGGCATAGGTTTCCAAAATCCTCTTTTGGTTGGAAATGGAATTGCTCTCGCCTTGCAGCTCGTCCTCATGGGACAGTCTTGGGTAAAGGGCGGTAATGAGTTGCTGGGTGGTCTGTCTTAACATAAATTCCTCCGTTTCCGACAGCCAGCCCCACTATTCCGTACCTTGATTGTACCACATGGGGCGGCTGTCTGTATAGCGGCAAAAGCGTCAAATCTGCTTCTTTACGGTCGGTAAAAATGACGGTTTTTCAATCAGGCTTATCACAGGTCAAATATCCGGCGGCGGCTTCTGCTTCCAGCACTTTCATCATCTTGTCAGCGGCGGTGTCGGTCGCCCCCTCCTTGAAAAAGCCAGACACCACAAGGATTGTGTTGCCTATCCTCGTTTCGGTCACGCAGTCCGGGCGGCGGGCAGGGCGTTTGTTTCTCTGGGTGTCGGTCATAGGCAAATCTCCTTTCCGGCAAGCAGCCGTTTCAGCTGTTCCATTTTTCCCTGTGCGGCGGCTTTCCTCAAATTCTCCCCGGTAAAGCAGAGAGGGGAACACATTTCAAGCAGGCGGTCATAAATCCGGGCGTGGGCGGTGTCCTCCGGGTGCTGCAATTCCTCCAGCGTGAGGTTGGTCGTCACAATCAGCGGCTTCCTGCTCCGGTAGCGGCTGTCAATCACATTGTAGACCTGTTCCAGACCGTATTCTGTGCCACGCTCCATTCCAAAATCGTCAATGATGAGCAGGGGGAAGCTGCAAAGGCGGGAAATATATTCGTTCCTGCCCGCAAAGCTGGCGGCAAGGTCGTTTAATATTGCTGCAAAGTTTGTCATGCACACCGGGACTTCCTGCTCCATGAGGGCGTTTGCAATACACCCGGCAAAATAGCTTTTCCCAGTGCCTACCCTGCCCCACAAGAGCAGCCCGTAGTTCCCGTCCTTTATCTGTTCCCAGCGTGCCACATATCCGGCGGCGTTCTTCATCTGCGGGCAGCTGCCGTTATCGTTGGCAAATGTCCAGTCCTGCATGGTCTTGTCTGTAAAGCCCTGCCGTTTCAGCCGTTCCACCGTTTCAAGGTGGCTGCGCCGCTTCTCGGCGGCTTCCCGTTCCTTACGGGCTGCCCGCTGGCAGTCGCACTCTGACGGGTGGCGGTCACGCCCGAAAAAGGTCTTGCCCTCCGGGAAATAGGCTTCTTTGGGTTTCCGGCATTTGCCGCAGTATAAAAGCCCGTCCTCCCCGGTGTAATCCTCCGGCTCGGCTGTGGTGTCGGTCATAGGCAGTATGGTGTTGTGGATTGTATCGGTCATAGGCTTTCTCCCTCCTTGAATGAATAGTCCGGTATGCCTTTCTTTGGCTTCTCTTTGGCAGCGTCCTCCTGCGCCCACTTGTAAATGGTGGCTGCATGGCTCTGGTACTGCTTCCCGGTGGAAGCGATGTGGCAGGAAAGGCGGTCAAGGTAATACTCCCACTTGCCGGGGAAGTCCTGTTCCAGCTCCAAAAGTTCTGTGTCAGAAAGAAATACATTTTTATATCTGCCATAAGCGGCGGGGGGCTGCCCCTCACTCGCTCCTTTTGTTTGGCTCTCTATTAGGTTGTTTATATTAGTTTGGTTAGGGGACGGTTTTCCGACCGTCATAAGGTCAGTTTTCCGGCTGTCAGTTGGTCGGTTTCCCGCCCTTATGAGGGGCGGTTTTCCGTCCGTCAGTTGGTCGGAAAACTGTACCACTGGGATAGGCGGCACTTTCACATACAGACGGTTGGCGGCAGAAAAGCCCGTCCGTCTGCGTTCCAGCAGCCCGGCAGCGTCCAGTTCGTTCAGTGCGCCCTTTATGGTGGTGCAGCCTTTATCCAGCATTTCCGCTATCTCTGCTATGGGGTAGACAATGTATGTCCGTCCCTCGCTGTCCTGCCAGCCGTTCTTCTGCGAAAGGGTGGAACGGTCTAACAGCAGCGCATATAACTCTCTTGCGGTGTGGGATAGGTCTGTTTCCAGCAGGAAACGGGGGTAAGGCAGGTAAGCGGGCAGCTCCGTTCCTGCGGTCATATAATCAGCGATAGGGTTCACCTCCTTGTGGTGTCTGTCTGTGGGTTCTGTTACGCTTTTAGGGGGCGTTTTTAAGGGAAAAGGATAAATGTATCACGCACCCTTTGACACCCTCCAAAAAAGCCTTGATTTATGCGGGTTTGAAATGCCCTAAAGCGTGACATTTCTCCCTTTGCTTCCGCTTCCGTTTGGCGGCGTTTATCCGCTTCATGCGTCCGGCGCAGTCCGGGCAGTATTTCCCCCGGTTGGATTTTGGGAAGAAGAACGCCCCGCAGACAGCGCAGCGTTTCCGGCTTCCCCGGCGCAAGAGGGCGGCTTCCAGTGCTTCATCAAGGGGCAGGACAGCGGCGGTAAACCAGCGGCAGAGCAGCGAATAGCTGATACTCTGTACACACACGCAAGGCTCGCCGTCCTCCAACAGCAGGCAGTTCCCGCTGTCATAGTTGCAGCACTCATGCACAAGGCGGCGGGCTGCCCGGTACTGGCGGTAGTCCATGCGGGGGATATTACCGTTCATGGCTCTGCTCCTTTCTGCGCTGCGGCTCGCTCCGGCGTAAAATCTGGTCGATATTGCCCTTGACAGTCTGCAAGCGGCGGTACTCCTCCCGTTTTGCCCGGTAATCGTTGTAGCCGCTGTTTTTCTCTTTGATAAGGCTTTCAATCTCTGCTTGCAGGGATTTATAGCTCGGCAGCTTGGAAATGCCGTTCTCCCTGAAATAGCGGGCGGCTGCGTCTGCTATGATAAAGTCACTTTCATGCTTCTGACGGTAGGCTGCTTTTGCTTTGGCGTTTTTCTGCTGTTTCAGCCCGTCCCGGACAGGGCGGGTCTTGGAATAGGCAAGCACCTGCCGTTGCAGCTCCTTTTTCCCGTTCAGCGTCTTTTCCACCTGCTTCAACCACGCAAGGCTTTCCTGCATGGCGGCATAGGCGGCAGAACAGGCTTCGTCCAGTTCCTCCGGGGAGGAAAAGCCGTACTGCTGATAGGCGGTAACGGTAGCTGCCATTTGCTTTAGGTTGTGCTTTGCCGCCCAGCGGTCATAGCCCA
This sequence comes from Alitiscatomonas aceti, assembly GCF_025567195.1. Taxonomy (NCBI): domain Bacteria; kingdom Bacillati; phylum Bacillota; class Clostridia; order Lachnospirales; family Lachnospiraceae; genus Alitiscatomonas; species Alitiscatomonas aceti. Next base: position 5,021 of record NZ_JAOQJF010000006.1, read on the forward strand.
CGCCCTTGCCCTCGGCTCGCTTGGCTTCCCGGTCAACCATGCGCTGCAAGGTGTTGTCTGCCGGGGTGGTTTTTGCAGCTTTTTCCCCTTGTAACGGCTTTTTAACTGCGGCAGGGTATTCGGGTATGGCTTTGGTCTGTTCGGCAGCTCTGTGGGCGTTCTGCGTGAGCAGGGCAAGGACAGCAGCCTTGTCAAAATCGTCCCCCAGCTTTCGGGCTGTGATAGGCTTTGTCCTGTCCGGCGTGAGGTAGGAAAGCCGCCCCCGGCTCTCCTTGACGGTCACACCCTCCCGCAGCAAAAGGGAAGAAAACTCGTCAAAGCTGCCAGCTTGGGAAAGTGCCTGCCGTATCGTCCGGCGCAGCTTCGCCTTGTCCGTTTCAAACTTGGTGGGCTTGGTCGGCTGTCCGGCGGCTTCTCTGGCGGCGTTCTCTTTGTCAAGGGCAAGCTGCCCTTTCTTTGCCGCCCAGTATTCCCGTTCGGTTATCCGTTCCTTGCTGCCGTTCAAGAGGTCGATTTGGTAAAGCCCCTCCCGGTGGCACATTTCCATGACTTCGCTCTTGAAATATTCCATAGCGGCGTTGGTGCAGCGGTGCTTGCAGCCCTCCAGCGTGTCGGCTGGTCTGTCCATGTAGGGCAGAAGCGGGACTTCGTAAATCCGCAGGGAGTTGATGACGATATGCACATGGATATTCCCGCTGTGGTTATGCCCGTCCGGGTGGGTGCAGATTAGGGCTTGGTGTCCGGGGAAATGCTCCTTGCAGAACTGCTCGCCCAGCTCCTGCGCCCGGTCTACGGTCAAGCCGTTGTCTGTCCCGTCCCGTGGGTCAAAGCTGATGATATAGTGGTGGCTTTTCACATCTTCCCGTTTTTGGTTTTTCTCATAGCGGAGATTGGCTCGCATACAGGCAACAGCGAAATCCTCGCCCCCGCAGTTGAGGGAAGAAATGCGGTAATCCTCCCTCGGTATCAGCCGCCCGTTTTCATCAAGGGTGGCTTTCATGGTAAACTCGTCATGCTCAAATGTGAGATAGGCTTCCGCTGCGCCATAGTCGGCGTTTTTAGAGCTGATATGTTTGAATGTTGCCAACAGCGTCACCCACTTTCTGCAAGACTTCAAACTTTAGGGCAGCAAGGTCGGAAACCGCCGCCCGTACCTCCCCGGCAAGCTGCGGATAGGGACTGTGCCACTCGTTCAGCGTCCGGGCTATCTGGTTTAAGTTGCCGCCGATCCTCCCGTATTCGGCGGTCAGCTTCCCGACAGCGGCAAGCAGCTCGTCATTGATGGGGGAAACGGTTATGATGGGGCGTATGGCTGCCCCGGTTATGGCTTGCCGGATAAACTCGGCTTGGCTCATGTGGTAAGCAGAAAGCCGCTGGGCAAACTCGGCGTATTCTTCCTCGGTCATGCGTGTTTTGACTACCCGGCTGCGGTGCGGCGTGTTGTATCGTTTCATAGGTGGTTGACCTCCTTTCTGTGCGTGGTGTCCTCTCACTAATAGGAGAAAAACAGGGTGTGAAGCGGAACTGTTTTTGAAAAATCCGAAAAATATTTTGAGGGGTTTTTCAGCGGCGCAAGCCGCATAAGCAGGGTTTGGGGAAGGCACTCCCCAACAAGATTCCCGCAGGGGCAAAATGAGCGATAAGCGAATTTTGGCACCTCGGTAGAATCTTGCTCTAAGAAACTGCCGGCCTGCCGTTCACTTGCTACTGCCACTTTTTCAGAAAATCTATAACCAGCTTTTTTTATAAAAGGCTGCGGGCTGGCGTTTTTCCCTTACTCCCTACAAACCACAAAAGAGCAGAATGGACGGACTTTCCGGCAAGAACTTTTCCGGCGGCTCGGTCTTTCCCGACAATAAGGCGTTTCGGAAGCTGCGTTTTGCCCGCTGTCTGAAAAAAATGGCAGCCTTTTTTGGTTTCACTGTCTAATACGGAACTTTTGGAAATTTGCCAAAAATGGACGCAAAAAAAGCAGCAAATCTTTTTCGGATTTACTGCTTCATGTGCCGCTGCGGTGCGGCGGGATGGATATTCAGTTGAAATAAAAGAGGATGGTGGTACTTTAGTCTATCGACTCTTTACTAACTATTAGGTAATCTTGAAAGATTTTCCTTGAATTTATCTAAAGAATGTTCATTGTTTCCCGCAAAAATAAGTGGAATTGTATATTCATATGATATGCCATTTTCATAGTCCGATAATTGTATTTTTATAGTATCATCCCTCTCATCTTTAGGTGCTATATATATGAATGAATTTTTATTTATATCAGATATTTTCCCTTTTTCAGAAGAAACAGTATAACCCCAGTCTGTTAAATTTGTCTTTATTGTAACTTCTGTTTCTGTTTCTTTTCTAGTCTGCAATGCTGTTTTATCGATTTGGATATCAAAAGGAGTCGAACCTAACAATTCACTGTTTATATTTACAAGTTCTTCTCCATTTGTTTTAGAAATATTAGATTCATCTTCATAATTTTGTTGAGATTCATCTTTTGGTGTTTCTCTGTTACATCCTAATAAAAAGCATAAAATAATTAGTACTAATACAGAAAGTTGTTTTTTTTGCATTTATTTCTCCTTTCATATTATCAAAGAAAGCACTGAGAGTACTTTCAAGAAATTTTGAAATATTCTCAATGCTTTCTATTTTTTGATTATAAACTTGCCGGTAATGATACTATGTTAATTTATCTCTTTCGCGTAACCTTTGTTGCAATATACACATGCACCATTCACCCATTTGTGAGACATTTCAATCGTCTCAACTTCATAAATGCTTACTTCTCCACAAATTAAACATTGTTTGTAATTATATACATGACGTGTCGCACATTTATCCCAGTCATCATATATACCAGGCATTTCATCTTCATATCCATATCCATAGTACTGGGGAGAACCCCAACTATGAGTATGAGCGGCAAATACAGTCATTGGAGCAGCTACAATTCCAGCTACTACTGAAAGTGCTAAAATAGATTTTCTTAAATTCATAAGTTCCTCCCTTTCCTTAAAAATACATAGCTCTTTGTTATATTGTCATTTTAACATAATAATTGGTAAAATGCAATAATTTATTTTCTATTTACGAGAAAATACTGTGCATATTATCTTATTTAGGAATAGTTAAGGCGGCTACCTAAATCTTTTTATTACTTTACCGCACATGAGCATTGGCTCCGGGAATGAAGCTCCGGATCCATCCGGTACTTTTATCCCAGTCATACTTCCAAAGCTCCTGGTCCTGTTTCTGGCGGAAAACTGTATTTTCCACAGTGCTTCCCGGCCTTTTGGGAAAGCTCCAATATCTTTCATCCTCCCGATGGGACGGATATCAGGCCTTTACACCCGCCGGATGATACGTCCCCACGATCCGCATCACATCCTCCCGGATCCCGTCCCCGTCCTCATTGGCGGTCACATAAAGCTCCTCCAGCTGCCCTTCAAACCGCTCCATATCGAACTCGATGGGCTTTCCGATATGGATCAGCTTATTGGGCGTATCCTGCATCCCTTCCTCGTTCATGAGAAGCTCCTCATATAACTTCTCCCCGGGCCGCAGGCCCGTGAACACGATGGGGATATCCACATCCGGTGTGTACCCGGACAGCCGGATCAGGTTCTTCGCCAGGTCCAGGATCTTCATGGGCTCCCCCATGTCCAGGACGAATATCTCCCCGCCCTTGGCATAGGCCCCGGCCTGTAATACCAGGGACACCGCCTCCGGGATCGTCATGAAATACCGGATGATATCCGGGTGGGTCACGGTCACCGGACCGCCCTGCTCGATCTGCTTTTTAAAGAGCGGGATCACGGACCCGTTGCTCCCCAGTACGTTCCCAAACCGCACGGCCACAAAGTCCGTCTTTGACCTGGCGTTCATCATCTGCACCACCATCTCGCACATCCGCTTGGACGCCCCCATGATGTTGGTAGGGTTCACGGCCTTGTCCGTGGAGATCAGCACGAAGCGGCTGGTTCCATATTTATCTGCGGCCTTTGCCGTCTTATATGTACCGAACACGTTGTTCTTGATGGCCTCGTTGGGGCTGTCCTCCATGAGGGGCACATGCTTGTGGGCCGCCGCATGGTACACGATGTCGGGACGGTATTTCTCAAACACCGTCTCGATCCGGTGGGTGTTCCGGACGGAGCCGATGAGCACCACCAGGTCCAGGTCCGGATACTTTTCCTTAAGCTCCAGCTGGATGTCGTAGGCGTTGTTCTCGTAGATATCAAAGATAATTAACTGCTTCGGGTTATGGCTTGCCACCTGGCGGCACAGCTCGCTTCCGATGGAGCCGCCTCCCCCGGTCACTAAGACCACCTTTCCGCTGACGTAGCCCATGATCTCGTCTAAGTTCACCCGGATGGGATCCCGGCCTAAAAGGTCCTCGATCTCCACGTTCCGGAGCTTTGCGATGCTCACCTCGCCGTTGATCAGCTGGTAGATGCCCGGCAGGATCTTCACCTGGCAGCCCGTCTCCCGGCAGATCTCGATGATGGCCTTCCGCTCCTTGGCAGAGGCCGACGGGATGGCGATGTAGATCTCATCGATCTTATATTCTACGGCAAGCCGCGGGATGTCGTTCCGGTTCCCGGCCACGGGAACGCCGTTTAGGAACTTCCCGGCCTTGTTCTTGTCATCATCCACAAAGCAGACTACACAGCCATTGACCAGGGAGCTGGTGGTCATCTCCTTCAGGATCACGGAGCCGGAGGTCCCGGCGCCCACGATCATGATCCGCTTTGCCGCCTTTCTGCTGTGGTTCCCGAATAAGGAGATCACCACCCGGTAGGAGAGGCGGATCCCAAGCTCCTCGGCACAGAGGGCCGCAAAAGACACTAAAAAGAAGCTCCTGGGCACGGAAAGCTGCAAGAGCACCATCCCGGCGATCTGCACCAGGGAGGCCAGGCCGCAGGCCGCCACCACATGGAGGGCTTCCCGGACCCCGGCCACGCTCCACATGGTGGAGTACATCCGGGCCAGGAAGAAGATCACCAGGGAGGCCAGGATATAATAGGGAAGGAACTCCAGGGCCGCCCGGGCGTATTCCGGCGGGATCTTAGAAATATTTAAGTCAAACCGGACAAAAAGGCCTAAAAAAGAGGCCAGGCAGAGCGCAAGGACGTCTGCGGTCATTAAGATGCCCATGCGGACGCGCTTGTCCCTGGGCAGGTATTTTTCCAGAAATTCGTACATCAGATCTTCCTCGGATTCGTTTTTTCACGGGATACACCCGTTTTACTTCCCATAATCGTCCTTGTCGGAAGTACCTATTTTTTATCTCGAAACTATTCAAAATTCTTATAGTATAAATAATGTATAGTATGTATATTTTATATTTTCAAAATATTCTCTCCACATTTTCCTCCCACTCCTGTCTTCATTGAACCCACCCCCAAGCTGCAAATATATTCATCCGCCTCTCTCTGCCTCCCCTTCCACCTCCCCACCTGTGGCAGGCCGCTTCAGTGGCAAACTTTTTTCGCCCGATAGCGATCCCCGCAGCGCGCTTTTTGACATAAGACATTCTTTCTATAACATATGAAAGAAACCCATCGGCGCGCTTTCCCGCCTGCGGCAGGCCGCTTCAGTGACAAAAGCCCCTTCCACCCCAAGCAATTCCCGCGGCGCTTTTTTGTCGCAGAACATATTTTCCTATATCCATACGAAACTTGCTGCGCGAATTTCTCATGGTTATCGCGACCGTCACCAGTGTCTCATGCAAGCACGGACTTTGGCGCGCTGCCCACGTAAAATCACAACCACCCGTCCAACGGGTGGTTTGCTCTAGGGCTATAAGCCCTTGTTACTAGGCCAGCGTCTCAAGGCGCTGGCTTTCTCTTTTAGCTGTGGGAATTCTGTTTACACAGCCTTCCCACAGCCCCGTTCAAGCCATATTGCTCTTGACTCGTCGCTACCCCTTAAGGGGTATTGTTACTACTTGGCATTAACCCTTAAAAGGGTCCTCATATTCTTTTACACTTAACTTATCCATTGCAATATCATGCTTTTCCTGGTCCTGGATATATTTTTTTATTGTAGCCTCATTTAATCCGACTGTGCTAACATAATATCCTTCTGCCCAGAAATGGCGATTTCCAAATTTATACTTTATGTTTGCGTGTCGATCGAATATCATAAGCGCACTTTTTCCTTTTAAATATCCCATAAATGACGATACACTTATCTTTGGTGGAATACTTACTAACATATGGACATGATCCGGCATCAGATGCCCTTCAATAATTTCTACACCTTTGTAACTGCACAGCTACTTTATTATCTCTCTGATATCCTCTTTATATTGATTATAAATTACTTTTCGTCTATACTTTGGAGTGAAGACGATATGATATTTGCACATCCATTTTATATGTGCGAGTGCATGTTCTTTCTTCGCCATAAATTACCTTTCCTTTCTGCAATATAGCCTGAACAACTTTATTGTAAACGGAAAGGTAATTTTTTTGTATAACAATCGACGCGCACCCGCATAGCGGGTGGTTGATTGTTTCGCCCATCTCCATTTTTCGGATCAGCGAAAAACTCCAATGGGCTCAACAGACTAAAGTCCATAACAAAAAACGCGGCCCATGATATCAAAAAACATCATGGACCGCGTCCGCTTATTCTTATTTTATTCCATTCTATCACTGGCCCCCGGATTCCCAGCAGCTTCTGGGAATCCAGACTCCATTCTTTCTATTACTTCTATTCTATCACTTTTATACTATTTCTCCCGCATCACCGTCACCGCCGACCGATACCGGCCGCCGTGATGGACGCAGTTGTGGGCCAGGCGGATCTCCTGGCTGTTGAAGCCGTCACGGGTGTTGCTGTTGGGGAAGATGAAGTTTTTCGCGCTGGACGTCACAGTCACACGCATCTGATGACCTTTCCGGAACGTATGGGACAGCTTTGTGGTCCGGATCGTCACCGGATATACCTTGCCCGGCTCCATGAATTCCGGATGCTCAAACTGATTCCGGTAGCGCACGCTCATGACTCCGTCCGCCAGCTTCATGGAACGCCCGTTTTCATCCACATCGGTGATCCGCACCATCAGATCTGTATCTTCACAGTCGGAGGAGAGATAGATCACAGCCTGGGCATCTCCAGTAATGGTAAATTCCTTCTCCAGAACGCCGGTGGAATAGCTGAGCATATCGGTCCGCTTCTCCTCGTCTGTGTAGTTTTCCGGCACCTCCAGTTCATTTTCAGACATATCGATGATATGGGTGGACGGATTTTCCGGATCATATGTAAAATGATCCCCACATTCATTTTCCGGGGCCGCGAGGCTGAGGGTTCCATGGCCTGCTTCGCTGCCGCTTCCAACTGCCATATCCGCGGCTTTGCCGTCCAGGTAGAAGGTCACCTTCTCTCCATCGGGCAGAGGCCAGTTCTCAGCCGTCTTCCACTGGCCGCTTCCCATGGTATAGTATTCCACCATGGGAGTCTTTTCGATCCCGTTTTCCACGCCCTTTAAATAATGCTCGATCCACTGGAAGCACACCAGGTCGATGTCGTACCGCAGGGCATTGGGCGCCAGGGCAAAGCCGTGGATATCGTAATCGGCATTCCCGCTGTGCTTCCACGGCCCCAGGATCACCTTTTTCTCTGTGTAATCCTCATACAGATCCAGGGCCTCTGTGGTTCCCATGCCGTTATCGTCGAACCACCCGGACATGATCAGCGCCGGAACCCGGTGGGCTCCCGTCCGCTCCTTCCAGTTGCCCATTTTCCAGAAATCGTCGTAATCGGGATGATCCAGCCATTTCTTTAAGAACGGCACCTGATGACCCAGGGCTCTGGGCGCGATGTCCTCCAGGGGACGGATGTCCAGAAGCTCGTCCCAGTCGTCCCGGTCCATGAGGGATGCGTCCGATCTCTGCCCGGATACCATAAAGGCCCAGGACATGGACCCGGAGTTGAAGCAGCCGCCTCTCCTGGGCAGATCCACAAAGGGACTTCCGGCGCACACACTGCTTAACATGGCCGTCAGATGGGGATTTTCGCTGGCCGCAGCCGCCCACTGGACGTAGCCCAGGTAAGAGCCTCCGGTCATGGCCACCTTCCCGTCGCTCCACTTCTGATCTGCGATCCAGTTGAGGGTATCGTCACCGTCCTCCACCTCATAGTGCATGGGAAGCCACTCGCCTTCGCTGTCCTCCCGGCCCCGCACGTCCTGGATCACCACGGCGTAGCCCCTCTGCACATACCGGTAATACGTCTCTGCTCCGACCCGTTTTCCGTAGGGCGTCCGCACCAGCACAGTGGGGACCCTTCCTTCTGGCCCTGCAACGGCTCCCTCTCTTTTCACTGGCAGATACACGTCCGCAGCCAGCTTCACGCCATCCCGCATGGGGACCATGAAGGTCTCGGGACCATGGACCAGGTACGGAAGGCCAAAGCCCATCTCCTTCCACTGGCGTAAGACCGTCTCATCCTCGTACCCATCCTTCACCAGAACGCTGCAAAGCTCCCTGGCCGGGGTAATGAACGCCACGATCTGACCATCCTTCACCGCCAGGTCTCTGGGGAATTTGATGTGCCTCTGCACATACGCGCCCTTATCCTTTTTCTCATAGATCTCCCCGGAGGCAGCCGTAAACCTGTCTTCTCCCCGGCGGATCCCCTCCTGACACGGTTCCAGATGCAGAAGTGCCTCCCGCACGTTCATTTTTCCCAGAACCACATACCTGTCATCCTCTGGAGCCAGCTCCCTTTCCGGAAGAAATTCTCCAGATGTCACGTCCAGCGGGCTGTGGAAAACCCGTTCTCCCTCTTTTCTGCATGTTCCGTACCGGACTCCCGATACGTAAAATCCCCATGTTTCCATGTCTATACCCCTTTCTGCCCACTGCTCCGTCTTTTCCTCCGGGCTGCCAGGCACTATATTTTTCACAACTCCATTCTACCTTATCTTTGTCTCAAAGTCAAAAAGATGCGCTTTGTTTCCAGATCGTCAGCCCAAACAAAACCTTACAGAAAAAGCTCTGTTTCTGTCTGCTCTTCTCTTGACTTCCTCCGCCAGACTGGCTTACAATACAAGCCAGAAACAAAGAAAGGGCAGGTGGTCCCATGGAAAATAGAATGAACGGAAACGCCGTCCGCGTCTGGACCAAGCAGCATGAAAACGTCCTCCGGGAGCTGGAGACCAAAGGCCGCTACGTGGCCAGACGGGAATACATCCAGGCAGATCTCGGGGAGCACGCCCCTCTGGTGCTGGAGGCCTACGACTGGCTGGTAAAGCACACGCCTGCGGCGGCGGACCGGCCCGCAGACGCCGATTATCCCGTATGGGTGTCCTTAAAATCAGAGGCCACCATGCTGAAGAGCCCGGGAACCGTGATCCTGGAGCTGACCCTGGACCCGTCCCGGATCGTGCCGGTGAATATCATGAAATGGGGAGCGGTCCTGGACTATTCCTATATCCCGGCGGACCGGGAGGACGCCGCCCGCCACAGAAAGCTCCTGGAGGAATACCGGGTCAGCGACAGCAAAGCATATATGTCCCAGTTCTACCCGGAGATCAAACGGGATATCATAAAAAGCTGGGACCGGCTCTTTGACGCCCGGGTGGATATGGGGAACCCGGACTGCTATGGAAATATATGGGAGATAAAAAGAGAATGGATCACAGACGTACTTCGGTAACCTTATATTCCCCCCAGGCCCAGATCGTCCTGGACGTCTTAGACCGGGACGGGATCTGCTTTTCCAGGCGGGAATATGTCCAGAAAAAATATGAAGAAAGCGCTCCGGTGTTTCTTTCCGCCTACGACTGGTTCGTAAAGGCTGCGGAAGCCCATGTTCCAAAGCCTCCGGGGGCAGAATACCCCTACTGGGCCTTCGGAAGCCCTGAAAATGTGGATCTGTCTTCCGGAGGCCGGGTCCTGGCGCTGCGTGTTCCCCTGGAGGAGGCGGTCTTTTTCAGTCTCTACGACTGGAACAGGATCTTGTGTCTTTCCTATATGGGAGAAACGGAAAAAGAAGAGAAAGAGTTCCGCCAGACGCTTCTGGAATACGGGATCCGGAGGGAAAGCGATCTCATTCTCACCAATTTCTATCCGGAGCTGAAACGCCAGGTCATGGAAAGCTGGAACCGGCTCTTCTCCCATGACCAGGCCATCCGTAAAGCCATTTCTGAAAACCAGCCCCTTTCCGGTGTCCAGGCCGGGCTGTGGTGCATAAAAAAAGAGTGGGTCATGGGCCAGGATTAGCTCCCGGTCCATCCCCACTCTCTTTCTATGCAGTTATCAGCCCTCCAACGCCTCCTGGGCCGCCTCCAGCGTGGTCATCTCATATTTATGAAGGATCACGTTCTGGATCATGTCCCTGGTCTCTGAATTTATGGGATGGGCAATGTCCCTGTATTCACCATCTGCGGCTTTTCTGCTGGGCATTGCAATGAAAAGCCCCTTTTCCCCTTCGATCACTTTGATATCGTGGATCACGAACTCGTTGTCCAGTGTAATGGATACGATCGCTTTCATTTTGCCTTCTTTTTCAATCTTTCTCACACGTACATCTGTTACCTGCATAATAACCTCCCCGGTCCATATCAGCCTTCCATATGAACCATTATAATGTATATCTTTCGTTCTTTTCGATGACGATCTTCACGTCATCAGGCTGCCCGATGTATGTGGTATTGGCACGGATCGTATCGCGGCTCTCCACAATGCAGTTCTCAATGACCGTATTGTCTCCAATATAAACGTCATTCATGATGATCGAGTTTTTGATCACACAGTTATTTCCGATATATACCTTTTTAAACAGAACGGAATTTTCCACTGATCCGTTTAAGATACAGCCGCTGGAAACCAGGCTGTTCTTTACAACTGCACCCGGGTTATATTTTGCCGGAGGCAGATCGTCGATCTTGGAATAAATATCCGGATATTCCTTAAAGAAGTAGCTGCGGACCTCTGGCTTTAAGAAATCCATATTGGTCTGGTAATAGGCCTCCACGGAAGCGATGTTGCTCCAATATGTATCCAGCTTGTAGGCATAAATCCGTTTCAGATTCTTATAGCGTACCAGGATGTCCTGGACGAAGTCATACCGGTCCTCGTTGGCGCAGCGCTCGATGAGCTCGATGAGCTGGCGGCGGCGGATCACGTAGATCCCGCAGGAGATGGTCGTGGAATCGTTGACCATGGGCTTCTCCTCAAATTCTGTGATGCGGCCGTCGGCGTTGGTCTTTACCATACCGAACCGGGTCACATCCACGTCTGCCGGCATATCCTTGCAGACCACTGTGATATCGGCCTTCTTTTCGATGTGGTATTCCAGCACCTTATTGTAATCCAGCTTATAGATCCCGTCGCCGGAGGCCAGTACCACATAGGGCTCGTGGCTTCTCTTCAGGAAATCCAGGTTCTGGTAAAGGGCGTCTGCGGTGCCGCGGTACCAGTCGCTGTGCTCTGCGGTGATGGTGGGGGTAAATACATACATGCCCCCCTGCTTTCTTCCGAAATCCCACCATTTGGAAGAGCTTAAATGCTCGTTTAAGGATCTGGAATTATACTGGGTCAGAACTGCAACACTCTGGATATGAGAGTTGCTCATATTGCTAAGAGCAAAGTCAACGCTCCGGAAGCTTCCGGCGATGGGCATTGCCGCGATCGCCCTTTTTCTGGAAAGCTCCCGCATCCGCTTGCTGTTGCCTCCCGCTAAAACAATACCGATTGCTCTCATACGTTTCCACCTGCCTTTACTATGTAGCCGCCGCTTTCAAGTTTGCCGTCCGGATAGTCCGAAGCTTCTGTCACACCGGAGATCGCTGTGTTCTTTCCGATCTCCACGCCCGCCGGGATCACTGAATGCTCTCCGACGGTCACCAGGTCGAACTGGTATACCTTGGGATCGTATTTGCTGGGCGCGTATTCTCCAACGCCAAGACGGGCGCCTGCGCCGATCCGCACGTCCTCGGCCACAATGGCCTTGTCCACCACGGCGTCTGCCTCGATCACGGAATCCTGCATAATGATGGAATCCCTGACCACAGCGCCCTTCTCGATCACAACGCCGGAGCCGATCACAGAGTTGACGACCTCTCCATAGATCTCCGTTCCCTCTCCGATGATGCTCTTTCCTACCTTCGCTTCTGCGGAAATGAACTGGGGCGGGATCTTCTCACTCTTGGTATAGATCTTCCAGTACTCCTCATACAGATTGAATTCCGGAATAATGTCGATCAGTTCCATATTGGCTTCCCAGTAAGAGCCTAAGGTTCCCACATCCTTCCAGTAGCCGTTATACTCATATGCGAAGATCCGCCTGCCGTCGTTGTGGCAGTAGGGGATAATGTGCTTTCCGAAGTCACAGCCCGGCTCATCCTTTAATTTAATGAGCGCCTCTTTTAATACCTTCCAGCTGAAGATATAGATTCCCATGGAAGCCAGGTTGCTCCTGGGGTTTGCCGGCTTCTCCTCGAACTCCGTGATGCGGTTGGCATCATCGGTGATCAGGATACCGAAACGGCTGGCCTCCTCCATGGGCACCGGCATGGCGGCGATGGTCACATCGGCGTTGTTGGCCTTGTGGTACTCCAACATCACCTCATAGTCCATTTTGTAGATGTGGTCGCCGGACAGGATCAGAACGTATTCCGGATTATAGGATTCCATATACTCCAGGTTCTGGTAAATGGCGTTGGCGGTTCCCGTATACCAGTCGCTGCCCTTGCTTCTTTCATAGGGAGGAAGAACGGTCACACCGCCCACGTTCCGGTCCAGATCCCACGGGATACCAATTCCGATATGCGTATTTAAACGCAATGGCTGGTACTGGGTCAGGACGCCGACTGTATCGACGCCAGAATTAATGCAGTTGCTGAGCGGAAAGTCGATGATCCGGTACTTGCCGCCGAATGATACTGCCGGCTTTGCCACTTTTTGCGTTAAAACTCCAAGGCGGCTGCCCTGTCCTCCTGCCAACAGCATTGCTATCATTTCTTTTCTTACCACGATATCACCTCTTGCTGTTTCATTTTGTCCATCTTTGGGTTAATTAAATGGTTCTTTTATTATACCATATTTTTTAGAAAATGTGAACAAATTTTTCTCGAGTTAAACGTCATTTTTGTACATATTATGACATATTATAACATTTCCACAGGTTTCTTCCGATAACCGACAGTTCCCTCCCCATTCCGGGCCCATTCCAGAGCCGGACCGGCCGTTCCCGGCCAGCCATAAGAAACACTCTGCGCGAATTTCTCATGGTTCCCGCGGCAAGTGCCAGGGTCTCGTGCAGGCACGGACTTTGGCCCTCTGCCCGCGAAAAAAGAGGACCCGTCCGGGTCCTCTCCGCATCCTTTATCCAAGGATATCGTATACAGTTCCGCAGAATACCTTCACCGCATTGGGAAGCGCCTGCTCGTCAAAATCGAATCTCCGGTTATGGCCCGGCGCAGATTCCTTTGTGAGGATCCGCATAAAGGTGGCCTGACCGCCCTGCTCCTGTACCCGGCGCATCATGTAGGAAACGTCCTCGCTGCCACCGTTGCGGCTGCTGGTGGTCTCAGAAACCGGAAGATGCAGCTTCTCCTCGCATACCCGTCTTACCCGGTCCATAAGGGCCTGGTCGCTGGTCAGGGAATACGCAGAGCCCATGACCTTCATCTCGCTGGTGCAGCCGTGCATCTTGGCCGCTCCCTCGATGATGTTCTTTGCATATTCTTCCATATACTGGTTGATCTCTGTGGTCTCTCCGCGGACCTCGATCTCCATCTTTGCCACATCCGCGATCACGTTCCGGCCGCTTCCAGCCACAACGGTTCCCACATTGATCCGGCTCATTCCAGCGGAGTTCCTCGGGATCCCGTACAGGTTTAAGATAGCCGTAGCCACAGCCGGCATTACGTTCTTGCCCTTCTCCGGGGATCCGCCTGCATGGGCAGAAACGCCGTGGAAGAAGACATCGTACTTGGTGGTGGCCAGAGAGCCATGGCTTCCCGGGATCACCACCGCCGGATCGTCGTCGGCCTTATCGGAAACGTGGGAGCCGATGAGATAATCCACGCCGTCCAGATGGCCGTTCTCCACGATGGATTTCGCACCGCGAACGCCTTCCTCCGCTGGCTGGAAGATCAGCTTCATGGTCCCGTGAAGGGAATCCTTAATGGACATCAGCACCTTCGCCACGCCCAGGCCGATGGTGGCATGGCCGTCATGGCCGCAGGCATGCATAAAGCCCTCGTTGACGGAGCCGAAGCCCTCGCAGGCAGGCCGGTGGGATTTGTCCTTTTCCTCAAATACGCCCAGTGCGTCGATGTCGAAACGCATGGCTACTGTGGGGCCCTCTCCGCAGCGCAGGATACCGATCACTCCGGTCATACCGCCCTTTGTATATTTCACAAACTCCGGGTCTGCCCCCTGGGCCACGGCTCTCTCGTACTGCTCCTCCAGCTCCTCATCCGACGGAACGCCCATTCTGGCATCTTTTTTGCAGACCTGGTCGCCCACTAAGACCTCATACCCCATCTCTGTCAGCTTTCTGGCAATGATGGAGGAGGTCCTCATCTCGAACCAGCCTTTTTCTGCGAACTTGTGGAAATCGCGGCGCTGGGCTACCAGCTCCGGTGCGATCTCATCTGCCATTTTGGTGATCTGTTCATAAATGTCCATGCTGAATACCTCCATTTTATTTTCTCGGCAGCATCCGTCCGCCAAAACCGATGGCAAACACTCCGCCGTTTTCATCCTTAAAGAGCTTCAGATACGCGTCCTTTGCATAGCCGCGGATGATCCCCAGGTTTTCCTGGACCATGACCAGATTTTTCTCTCTGCCCTCTACCACTGCCAGAACTCCGTCTCCGTTCTCCCGGATCTCCACCTCGGAGTCTTCGCTGGAAAGGTAGCAGCCCACTGCGGCCTTTCTGGTCTTTTCTGACCATGGATTTTCCTGGTAAAGTCCCCGGTCCTCCAGCGGATTCCGGCCATGGTACATACGCATGGCCGCATCGGCAATGGCGCTCACCGGTACGTCGGAGGTGTTGCAGAGAACGATGACTCCGCAGCCGGCGTCGTAGGACCAGGACATGTTGGAGGAAACGCCCGTAAGGCTTCCCCCGTGCTCCACCACGGTCACATCGTCGATCTTCTTTGTGGCCAGTCCAAAGCAGTACCAGCTCTCCGGGCGGTACTCCATGCGCGGACGGCACATGGACCGGATGCCTTCCATTGAAAGGATACGGCCGCCGTCTGGGGTCTTTCCATGGTTCAGATACATATACAGGATCTTCTTCATGTCGGAAATGGTGGACTTCATGGATCCGGCCCCGCCCAGAACAAAGGCGTTGTCGTAATAGTCCTTGCAGCCGGTCATGACGCCATTCTCCTTCTTATATAATACGGCGCTGTTTTCATCCAGTCTGGGCCGCAGGTAATCGCAGCCGCTGCGCTCCATTTCCAGAGGATCCAGGATATTCTTTTTCACATAGTCTGCAAAGGAAGCCTCTCCTCCGACCCGGCGGACGATCTCAGAAAGGAGGCCATAGCCGTCGTTGCAGTAGCTCATGTATTCGCCCGGTCTTCCAATGAGACCGTGGCCCGGAGTCTGGGCGTCCAGCTGCTCCGCCACTGCCTTTGCTCCTGCCTCCGCTAACTTCACGCTGTAACCCAGGTCGCCCTCTGTCTCCTCGGAGATCCCCAGCTTCTCTGCGATCTCCTTTACCACAGTCCGGTGTACCGGATAAAAGCCGCCGCTGTGGCTTAAGAAATGACGGATCCGTACCGGCTCCTGGTTCTTATTGGTAAACTCCGGTATGTACCGGCTCACAGGATCGTCCAGGTCCAGAAGGCCCCTTTCTGCCAGCTGCATGATGGACAAGGCCACAAAGGACTTTGTCACAGATGCCAGACCAAAGATCGTATTTTCGTCCATGGGCAGCTTCTGCTCCGTATCCCTGTACCCGAAGTACTGTTCATACTGGGTCTTTCCCTCTTCATCCACAATGGCAACGGCAATGCCCGCTGCGTTTCCCTGTATCTGGATCTGCTTTACAAGCTCCTCAAACAGGGCCTGGTTGGCCGCGTTGATTCGATTCATGTGTAATCCCTCCCAATGATGTCGCTTGATTCCCTTATTATAACATATTTTTTCTAACAAAAATATACCTGAAAAAAGAAACGTATAAAAATTTTGTACAAAATAAAAAGCAAAAAGGAGACGGCGCCAAGTGGAGTGAGAGAGTTTTTGCAGCCGTCTCCAGAATCTGTCAATGCATTATTTCAGTCGGATATAACCTACGCCATCCCGGATCTCCATGGCGGTTCCGTAGGGAGCCGAAAGCTCCGCCAGATACTCCAGGACCTTTTCGTCTCCAGTCATTACCGGCACGCCCTTCTGGGAGCGTACCCGCTCCATACCCAGGGAAATGGGGTACAGGCGGATCTCCGTGGTCTTCCCATCTTCCATGTCCCAGGCAGCCATAACAGAAAACCAGATCTCCGGCAGGACTCCGTACCCCACGGTTCCCATCTTGCTCCGGTCATCCATATATGCCCCCACCTTTGTATCCAGGGGAAGCTTCTTATTTAAATACGCATCATAAGGCTGGAGATCCACGGTCTCCGTTTCAAACAGGAAATTCCCCAGGCTGTAAAAAATGGGTTTCCCCTTATAGATCTCGATCCCCCGAAGCTCATGAGGACCATGGCCGATGATAACATCTGCACCAGCATCCACACAGCGTCTGGCAAAGGTCTCCAGGAACATGGCCGGGACCTTTGTATCGCCCGCATCGGTCTCATGGGCATGGATGCTCACAAGCACCACATCCGCCTGCTTTCCGGCTTCCTGGATCTCTCCCTCGATCCGGGTCATATCCGTTTCGTTGGGAATGCTCTCGATCCAGTTCTTTTCATCCAGCTTGAATTTATACTTTCCAAACAGGAAGGTCCCCTCCGGCGGCGGATTTTTATATCCATTTTTCACAGAATTCTCCATGGATGCGTTGACCTTTGTAAGAGCCGCCAGGCCTGCAACCTGGTCATAATACTCCTGGGTCACATGATAAACGGTCTCGAAGCGCAGAGGATTCAGTCCCGGACGGCCGCACATATCTGCGCTCTGGCCGCCTGCCATACCAGATTCATGGAAGGACGAGGTGACGCCGATCATGGCCACTCTGGCCTTCTTTGTTTCCAGATAGCACGGTCTGGACGCATCTCCCAGGTTCTTTCCCGTTCCGGCAAAGATCATATCCCGTTCCCGTAAATGCTCGATGGTGGCCAGAACGCCGCCATGGCTGTAATCATGGGAGTGATTGTTGGCTGTATTGTAAAGGTTAAACCCAAAGGACTTCATATCGTCCAGGGTCCTGGGATCCGCCATGGCCCAGGTGCCGCCGGAAAAGGCGGCCGGATACCCCTCATGGTCATGGAAGGTCATCTCCAGATTGGAAAATTTCACATCGTGCTGCATGATGCAGTCCCGGACGGCCTCGAACCCCTCATATCCGCCCTCCGGGAACCGGCGCGTGATAAATGCGTCTCCAGTGGCAATAAAGCTTGTCTTTTTCATAAGATCCTTGTCCTCTTTTCCGACTATTTTTCTGCTCCGATGCCTGTGATGGAATCAAACTCCCCATCAATGCCTGCTGCCATCATCAGTACCATGAATGCCTGCTGGATCGCCTTATAAGAACCAGTGATCGGGAACTTTTCATGGATGCTGTGGTTCATGATATTCTTGGAATTTTCATCCGGAGCATAGGCTCGGCCCATGCAAAGCGCCGGAAGGCCTTTGGCAACGGCTACGTTGGCGTTGGTGCAGCCGCCTCTGTGGATCACCGGCTCAACGCCCAGATGGCTCAGGCCCATGTATGCAGTTTCTACCAGAGGAGCATGCATGTCCTGGGTTCCTCCCGGTACGCTGCTGATGAGCTTTTTATCCCAGGTGATTGTATCCTGGCCCCATTTTGCGGTCTCCTCCTGGCAGGCCTCTTCAATGGCGTTGAAGATATTGGTCCTTAATTTCGCCAGCTCCTCCTGGGAATTGGACCGGAAGTTGAATTTGATCGTGGCCTTGGGCGCGATCGCATGGACGCCTGCGTCGTTTCCGCCATGGAAGTTTGACACACAGAAGCTGGTCTTAGGATCCGACGGAACCACAAAATCAGCAATCTTTGCCACTGCTCTTGCAGCTGCATGGACCGGCTGGGCCATCTTTCCGAAGCAGCCAAAGGCATGGCCGCCGATTCCGTAAAAGTTTACCTCGTACGTCTCGCCGCCGGTGGCCTCGAACACCAGAAGGCTCATGTCGTTGTTGTCCAGGCTGAGGGAAATGTCGATGTCATCATTATCTGCAAGGAAATCCTTCATTCCGCCAAGACCGCCCATTCCCTCTTCCCGGGTGGTTCCCACAAATACGATATCTCCGGCAGTCTGGATCCCTGTTTTATTGAGGGTACGGATCAGGCACAGGAGCATAGCCAGCGCTCTTGTATCATCGCCGATCCCGGGAGCATACAGAAAGCCGTCCTTTTCCTCCACGCCTTTCACAGTCCCAAAGGGGAATACGGTATCCATATGGCCCTCGATCAGCACCTTCGGCCCCTTTCCTGTTCCGCGGCGGATGCCGATCACATTGCCGCCCCGGTCTGTGTGGACGTCCTCCAGTCCCAGCGCCTTGAATTTCTCAGCGAATACCTTGGCGCGGTTTTCCTCATGGCCGGTGGGAGCCTCGATGAGCACCAGCTCCTTCTGCTCCTCAATGGCCTCCGGCTGATTGGCCTCGATGAAGGCCAGCGCTTCCTTTACGCTGGCAAGCCCCAGCATTTTTTCAAACTGGGATCTGGTATGGTCTGATACCTGATACATGGTGTAAGCCCTCCTATAAATATTTTTCCCATAAAGACCTTCTAAAACAAAAAAGCGCCCTTTTTAAGGGGGCATCCAAAAACACCCCGGCCATCCTGCTGGTCCTATCCTTAAAAAAGCGCTTCTAACTATCCTCATTATAGGTTTAAACCTCCTGGATGTCCAATAATTTTTGAGAATAAGATCCATTCGTTTCTCGAATACTATCGGACATTTGGGAATATTTAAATTACTTATTCACTGCTGAAAAATAGCCCTCTGTAAACTTCAAAAAATCCTCCATCTCCCTTGTCATCTTAATATCCTTCTGACGGATCAGATACAGGGACCGGGTAAAATTCGGGATGTCCAGCGGTCTGAGACAGACATATGGATTCTCTTCCTCCCTCTCCAACTGTCTGCGCCATGAATATTCTGGCCATATGGCGACTCCAAGTCCCTCTTCCACCATACGCTTTAAGATATAATGATTATCGCATTCATATGCAACCTGGGGGATAAAGCCAAGCTCCTGGAATCTCTTATCCGAAATCTCCCGGAGACTTCCGCCCTCCTTCAAAGCAATGAAATCCTCATTGGAAAGATCCGACAATGTGATCCGCTTTTTTTCTGCCAGCCTGGAATCTCTCCGGCATGCCAGCAGCAGCTCCTCATCCATCAGCTTTACGGCATTGCTGAAAAACACCTCGGGAAGTGTGCTGCGGATGCAGATATCCCAGCTGATAGACTCCCTGCGGTCCAGGATCCGGAAAAAGACATCCCCGTGGCTGGCACGGAATTTCCGTATCAGATCCGGGATCAGAAAAGAGGCAGGCAATACATTTAAACGGATCTGCTGCCTGGACTGCCTGTTCTGGATCTCTGCCGGGATATCATTCAGTTCCGCAAGAACCGGAAGGATCCTGGCCTGGAGCAGCCGGCCCTCATGGGTCAGCTCACAGTATTTTCCGTTTCTCCGCATCAGCTCCACCTGGAGCTCCTTTTCCAGAGCCTTCACCGCTTTGCTGATGGACGGCTGGGTCACGTGAAGATCCTGGGCTGCCATGGAAATATTCTCGTATGCCGCCGCCTTAGCAAAATATCTCAGCTGGTAAAATTCCATCCTCTGATCCTCACTTTCCCAAAGACCAGAGGCAGAAACCCTGTTCCGCCCCTGGCCTGTCGTTCCCTTTCTAGTTCTTATAAAAATCCGGGATCTGTTTATCGTGATACTCTTTGATCTCCTTCTGGAAATCCGGATCCGATAAGATATCATATCCAGTCATAGCCAGGCCCTTTGCGCCCTTTAAGCAGATCTCCTGGGCCTCTGGAGTTGCCGCAGCAGCCGCATACTCCACCGTATGGGCCTGGATCGTGCTGTCGTCAGTAATAGACAGATAATCATGGATCGCCGGGATCTTAATAGAGACATTTCCAATATCCGAAGAGCCGTACTGTTTTTTCGGGTCCGGCCAGGTCATTTCAATCCCCAGCTCATGCATATTGTCCTTAAACGCCTGACACATGGGCCGGCTGGGATACCGTTCAGCAGAAATATCATCCCAGGCCACCTGTCCTTTGGCCCCTGTCAGTCTTTCTGCATTGGCCACACACGTTTTGATCAGATCGATCAGAACCTCGATCCTCTTCATGGTATCTGCCCGGAGACAGAACGCGCATCCAGCGCTGGCCGGGATGATGTTGGCCGCCGCGCCGCCGTTGGTAACGATCCCATTGATATTATCCTGGGGATCAAACGTGGGACGCATCATGTCGATCTGGTTAAACACACTGATCACGGCGCTCAGCGCATTGATCCCGTTCTGGGGCGCAGAGGAGTGGGCTCCTTTTCCTGTAAAGTCCACTCTTACGGTACATGCTGCCCGGCCTCCCCGGCCCACCAGGTTGGAGCCTCCGCCCGAGGGATGCATCATCAAAGCAAAATCCACATCGTCAAAGGCTCCGTTGGCCAGGAGCTTCACCTTTCCGGCTCCGCCCTCTTCCGCCGGTGTACCGATGATGGAGATCCGCCCCGGCAGCTCCTTCATTAAAGGCGCCAGTCCAAGAAATGCGCCTACGGAGCAGGTGGCGATCAGGTTATGGCCGCACCCGTGGCCAATTCCGTTTAAGGCATCATACTCCGCCAGGAACGCCACCGTCGGCCCCTCGCCGCTTCCGCAAAGATCTGCGCGGAAGGACGTTTCCAGGCCGCCGTAGCCTCTCTGCACCGTAAAGCCATGCTTTTCCAGGGTATTGCTGATAAAGCCCATAGCCTTAAACTCCTGGAATCCCAGCTCCGGGTTGTCATGGATGTTTTTTGACAGGGCAAGCAGGTCCTCCCGGGCCGCATCGACAGTTTCCACGATCTGCTGTTTTGCTTTGTCCATATGGTTTTGCCTCCTTACTTTTCCTAAATATGTACATATACTATCATACATGCTCGATATTTTTCAACAAAATAACTAAATAATTCTTTTTTTGTAAATCATGTCTTATATATCATATAATACAACACATTTTCCATTATTTATTGTTGCTAAGTCTTGAAAATATATATAATTTATTTATCTTTTATGTCGTTATATTTCGTTTTTTATATTATTTGTATATTTATATTGACTTTTTAGTAAATAAGCTGTATAATTCCGTTGAAATTACATAAATTCTTTTTTCTTGAACATTGTAACAATTTGACTTATTACTAATCTTTTTACCTATAACTCATTCATCACTCCCACCCATTCCAAAGGAGGGCCCCCTATGTTAGCAATTACAAACGGTAAACTACTCACGATTACTTCCGGTATTGTAGAAAATGGTACAATAATCATAGACAATGGAAAAATTGTATCCTTAGGATCTGCCCTCCCTATTCCAGCAGAAACAGCCGTCATTGATGCCAGAGGCGGATATATCACCCCCGGGTTCGTTGACTGCCATACACATATATGTAACTTCTGCGAGCCCCGGACAAATCCAGGTCCCAGACTGGACGGAAATGAAGGCTCTGATCCAATTACCCCGCAGGTCCGTGCCATGGATGCCATTAATCCCTGGGATTGGGCTATCGAACCTGTCCGGCAGGCCGGATTTACGACTGTATATACCCAGCCCGGATCCGGCAATATCATCGGAGGACAGGGAATCGCAATGAAATTACGCGGGCACACGGCTGAAGAAATGGTGATTCCAGGAACTGAAGCAATGAAATTTGCCCTTGGGGAAAATCCCAAACGATTCCATGGACTGGAGCAAAAGCGTATGCCCTGGACAAGGATGGGGACAGCGGCGCTGTTAAGAGAGACCCTATTTAATGCGAAAAAATACTCTGACAGGCTAAAAGAGGCTGAAACAGATCCCTCTAAGGCTCCGGAGCCCAACTTCAAACTGGAGGCCCTGGTCAATGTTGTCTGTGGTAAACAGCGTGTCCGGATCCATTGCCATAGAGCCGATGATATCATGACCGCTATACGTATTGGAAAAGAGTATGGTCTGGATTTCACCCTGGAGCATGCTACGGAAGGTTATAAGATTGCCGATGTCATAGCTGACAATCATGTTACTTGTATTGTCGGTCCCTTACTTCTTCCTCCAGTGAAACAGGAAGTCTGGGATTTAAAGCTGGAAAATCCTGCACTATTGACAGATGCTGGCGTTAAAGTCTGTCTTACCGCAGATACTGGCAGCGAAACTGCATGGCTTCCAATGCAGGCAGGCCTTTTACTGCGCCGCGGAATGAGCGAGGAGGATATTTTTAAAGGATTAACGATCTACCCGGCAGAGGTATTAAATCTTGATCACCGGATCGGATCCCTGGAACCCGGAAAAGACGCTGATATTGCAATTTTTGATGGCCATCCTCTGAGCAATATGACACTTTGCCGTATGACCATGATCGATGGCCAGATCGTACATAATACATTATGATCCCTGGTTTCCCTGGACCATAGACCTTTATGATCCTAAAAATAAAATACTCAAAGGAGGAGATTTATGAGGAAAAAAAGCAGAATAACCGCACTGGTACTGGCAGCTGTCATGGCCTTGACCGCATGTTCATCTAAGCCAGCTTCCACAGCCACATCCGAAGCAGACAAACCTGCTTCAGCGGGCACAGAATCTGGCAGCGCGTCAGGAGCAGAGACTGGCAAACCTGCATCCACCAATGACAACGGCGAAAAGGTTTTAAGAATTGGTACCTATATGCCAGTCACTACACTGGTTCCATGGAAAACCACCTCTGATGGAGATGGATATATTATCCGGCAGATCTAT
This sequence comes from Alitiscatomonas aceti, assembly GCF_025567195.1. Taxonomy (NCBI): domain Bacteria; kingdom Bacillati; phylum Bacillota; class Clostridia; order Lachnospirales; family Lachnospiraceae; genus Alitiscatomonas; species Alitiscatomonas aceti. Next base: position 28,123 of record NZ_JAOQJF010000006.1, read on the forward strand.
CACACCTTATTAGAGATGAATAAACAGTCCGAATTCGCTCCAGGCCTTGCCAAATCCTGGGAATGCAGCGAGGATGGAAAGGTTTGGACATTCCACCTAAGAGACGATATTTACTGGCAGACTGGAAACGATCTGTTTGGAGATGAAAAGGTTCAGGTTACTGCGGAAGATGTAAAATTCTCATTTGAGTATTATCTGGATCCCGCTCACGAGTCAGTCCGCTATACAGGTCTTGCAGACACGATCGATAAAATCGAGGTAGTAGATGACTTTACCATCAAGTTCTACACCAAGGATATTGATGTTTTATTTGAATACAAAATGTATCAGAACTACATCATCCCCAAAAAGGGAATCGATGAAAATTGGGATTTTGCAGCCTTCCCGGTTGGATCTGGTGCTTATAAATTTGTTGAACATGTAGTAGATACCCGAGTGCTTCTGGAAAAAAACGAAGACTTCTGGCTGGAGCCCGCGCTGGATAAGATCGAGTTCAAGATCATTACTGACAAATCGGTTTCTTCCATTGCCCTCCAGAACCAGGAAATCGACATTACTCTGGCACTGCTGCCCACCGATATACCGGCAGTGGTATCCAAAGACTTTTTAAAGATCGATAACAATGGAGGTTCCTTAAGATGGATCGGCTTCAACTGTAAGGACGAGCTGTTCCAGGACAAAGAATTAAGAAGAGCACTTACCATGGCTGTTGACGTAGATGGCGCTGTAAAAGCCGTTTATGCAAATGATGCAGGAATCGACCTTGCGATCCGTGGATATTCTGTCGTTACCCCGGAACGTCCCGGCTATGATGGAGAGCTGTGTAAAGCGGAAACACCCGTCTATGACCCCAAGGCCGCACAGGAGAAGCTGGAGAGCATTGGCTGGAAGAAGGGCTCTGATGGTATTTACGAAAAGGATGGCCAGAAACTGAAATTTACACTTCAGGTCGGAAATAATGATTCAAACCGTGAAAAAATGGCAGTTATCGTTTCTTCCCAGTTAAAAGCTATCGGCGTCGATTGTACAGCCCAGACCGTTGAATGGGGTACCCACTCATCCGATGTTAAAGATGGAAATGTGCAGATGTATATCATGGGCGGATACAGCAACCTGGATGGCCCGTTAAGATTGATGCATTCCAACGAAACCGTTTTATCACCCAACTGTGGTTATGCGGACCCTGAACTCGATTCCGTCCTTGATGAGGCATGGAGAACGATTGATTACGATGCTCGTTGCAAGCTGATTGCAAAAGCAAGCGCAATGTTTGCTTCAGGTACGGCACACCTGGCAGACTGGTATGAATACTCCCAGACTGGATACAATGTGCGCGTAAAGGATTTTGATTATGCCACTGTTTACCAGCCGCTTTGCAGCAGTCAGAGAAATGTTACAGTAGAGTAACTCCAGAGACCAGCATGCGTAGGCGGGTTTCGCGTTTCGCGAAACCCGCTTTCTGTAAAGGAGAAGTTATATGTGGACATATATTATTAGGAGAATATTTCAAGCGGTTCCAACGCTTCTGGTCATTTCATTTATGATTTTTTCCCTGTTATACATAACTCCCGGAGATCCCGTCGATCTTATTTTAGGTACCGAGGACCAGCAGGTATCTGAAGAACAGCGGCAGCTGATCATGGAAGAATGGGGATTGGACAAACCTTTTTTTGTCCGCTACTTAAACTTCATTAAAGACGCCTTACACGGTGATCTCGGAACATCCTACGCTACAAATCAGCCGGTATTTGAAAGCGTAATGATCCGAATGCCGGCAACATTTAAATTAGCCGCTTTTTCTATGGTTTTATCCCTGCTGATCTCTGTTCCTCTGGGAACACTGGCGGCTTTGAAACACAACAGCATCTGGGATTCCATTGCCACGGCTCTTGCAACCATTGGCGTATCCCTTCCCAAGTTCTGGTTCGGACTTGTACTGATGATCTATCTCTCTCTGAAATGGGGACTGCTTCCCAGTACAGGATCCGCCGAACTAACCGTAGATGGACCCGTAGAATTTTTAAAATATATTATTATGCCAGGCTCTTCTCTGGCTCTAGGAATGGCTGCCACCCAGACCCGAATGATCCGTTCCAGCATGCTGGATGTCCTGGGTCAGGATTATGTACGTTATGCCCGAAGTAAGGGCCTGAAGGAAAAAGTAGTAATCTGGATGCATGCATTTAAAAATGCCATGATCCCTGTTATCACTGTTGTCGGTTCGGAAATCGGAGGACTCCTGGGCGGCGCAGTTGTTACAGAGTCCATATTTTCGTGGCCCGGTGTCGGTCGTCTCGCTGTAAATTCCATATCTAAAAGAGACTACCCAATGATTCAGGGAATTACTTTGCTTTTATGTACAAGCTATCTGGTGATCAACCTGATCATTGACATTGTCTATGCATGGGTAGATCCCCGGATCCGCCTTGATAAAAAATCATAGGAGGGAAATATATGGCAGAAAATAATAAAAACCAAAATATGATCGGCGAAGATTCCCTCCCCGTTACAAGTTATTGGAAGGATGTTGTACGCCGTTTCTGTAAAAATAAAATTGCCGTTATCGGCCTGATCGCCCTGTGTATTATCATCATCCTATGCGCCGGGGCCCCATTATTTACCAGCTACGATCCCGTGGTAGATATGGACTTTATGAATATGCTGGCTGCCCCTGGCAGTGAAGGACATCCTTTAGGTACAGATGACCTTGGACGTGATATCTGGTGCCGTCTTCTTTATGGAGGCCGCAGCTCCCTGATCACGGGTCTCTCCGTTTCCCTGCTTGCTGCTGCCATCGGAGTCGTGATCGGGTTATACAGCGGATACTTCGGCGGCGTGATTGAAAGTCTTTTGATGCGTTTTACCGACATCATGCTGTCCTTCCCATTCCTTATCGTAGCCATCGCCATCATGTCGGTACTTGGCTCCAGTCAGCGTAATATCATCATTGCCCTCGCCATTACAAGCTGGCCAAGGTTTGCCAGACTTACCAGAGGACAAGTACTCGCTGTAAAAAATTCAGAATATGTGGAAGCAGCAAAGGTCGGAGGCTTTAAAAATACCCGGATCATCTTCCGTCATGTACTTCCCAATTGTATTGGTCCCTTGATCATTCAGGGTACATTATCTGTCGGAGGTGCTATCCTCTCTGCTGCAAGCCTTAACTATCTGGGACTGGGCGCAGATGCTGCCTCTCCAGATTGGGGCATGATGTTAAGCCAGGGCAGAAATTACCTTCAGACTGCATCGTATCTGACCACGATTCCCGGATTGGCAATTTCCGCTACGGTTCTGGCCATGAACTGGATTGGCGACGGAATGCGGGACGCATTTGATCCTAAGATGAGAAAGTAGGTGTATGAAATATGACAAATGAAAAATGCCTGGAAGTAAAAAATCTGCGAACCTGGTTTCATACACCAGAGGGCATTGTAAAATCTGTCGATGGGATCTCTTTTTCCATTGAACGAGGAAAAACACTCGCTCTGGTAGGAGAATCTGGATGCGGAAAAACAATTACATCCTTATCCCTGATCAAGCTTCTTCCTGAAACAGCTGAGCTTCACGCGGATTCCATTATACTAAATGGACGTGATGTTACGAATCTCGATAAAAACGAAGCGCGGAAAATACGAGGGGCAGAAATTTCCATGATATTCCAGGAGCCAATGACCTCCCTCAATCCTGTGTACCGAATCGAAAGACAGCTGGGCGAAGTATTCCGGCTTCATAATCCCGGTATTTCCTCTGCCGAAGTAAAACAGCGTTCCATAGAAATCTTAAAGAAAGTCGGGGTTCCAAATCCCGAAGAACGGCTTAAAGTATATCCCCATCAGCTCTCTGGCGGTCTTCGCCAAAGAGTAATGATCGCCATTTCCCTGGCCTCCAATCCACGAATGGTCATTGCTGATGAGCCTACAACTGCCCTGGATGTAACGATCCAGGCCCAGATCCTGGACCTGCTCAAACAGCTGCAAAAAGATATGAATATGTCTATTCTCCTGATCACTCATGATTTTGGCGTGGTTTCCCAGATCGCCGACCGCGTTGCTGTAATGTACGCCGGCCGGATCGTTGAGGAAGGTAAGATGGAAGATGTATTTACAGATCCATGGCATCCCTATACCAAGCTCCTGATCCTTTCCATTCCAGGAATTAAGGTAACACGCGGAAACCGTCTGGAATCTATCCAGGGATCTGTTCCTAATCCGCTTAAATTCCCGGAAGGATGCCGGTTTGCACCGCGTTGTCCTTATGCCAAAGACATCTGCCATAAACAGCAGCCTCCGGAGATCGTTTCCGGCGACAGAAGAGTAAGCTGTTTTTTAAGGGGGGACCAGCATGAAGGATGAAAAAAACATATTAAAAATTGAAGACCTGAAAGTATATTTCCCTATTAAAAAGGGGGTTCTGCAAAAAACGGTCGGACATGTAAAGGCTGTTGATGGCGTCACTCTGAATATCCGCCGAGGAGAGACCCTGGGATTAGTAGGCGAATCCGGCTGCGGAAAAACTACCATCGGCCGCGCTATTGTCCGGCTGAATACACCTACCAGCGGACGTATTCTTTATGACGGACAGGATATCCTTTCTTTAAAGGGCGATGATTTAAGAAAGATACGAAGAAAACTTCAGATCATATTTCAGGACCCATACTCTTCCCTCAACCCAAGACATACGGTTCAGAATATGATCACAGAGATCCTTACCGTACAAATGGGAATGACTCCTGCCCAGGCTGAAGACCGCATGGAAGAACTGCTGGATCAGGTCGGTCTGAATAAGGCTTATGCATTACGCTATCCTCACGAGTTTTCCGGCGGACAGAGGCAGAGAGTTGCCATTGCAAAGGCCATTGCATTACAGCCAGAATTTCTTGTATGTGATGAAGCTGTTTCTGCTTTGGACGTGTCCATCCAGTCTCAGATCATCAACTTATTGATGGATCTGAAGGGTGAATATGGGGATATGACCTATCTCTTTATCTCACACGCCCTCAATGTAGTTGAACATATCTCTGACAGAGTAGCTGTTATGTATCTGGGAAAGATCATGGAATTTGCTGATAATGAAGAATTATTCAGTCACGCCGCACATCCCTACACCCAGGCATTGCTGTCAGCCATCCCAATCCTGTCGGGAAGGAAAGCCCGTGAACGCATTATCCTCAAAGGAGATGTACCAGGAGCCGCTCATATTCCATCTGGCTGCCGCTTCCATACACGATGTCCATATGCTACGGAAGAATGTATGAAGAAGGAGCCCGAACTGAAGGATATTGGCAACGGTCACCTGGTGGCCTGTCTCAAGGTATAAATTTTCATAAAACCGTGGTACATAGATTCTTAAGTATCTATGAGACCACGGTTTTTTGTATTTTCATACATTATCGTCTTCGTTTTTATATAATAAAGGGTGGCAATATGGAACGATCTGTCATGAAAAAACTTTTATTATCTTTGGTGAGGCCCAGGACTGCTGTTACAATAATGCCAAACAGAAAAAGCCTGATTTTTCAAGGGGAGAGGTGAGCGTTTGTCGCTATTTATTCAATTCCTTTTCACCTTTGAAAGACAAAAAAAATCGTGGAATAAAGGAGACTGTTAAGGTAAAGACAAAAAATAAATATGGAGGGTCAGGCTGGCAGATATAGGATTCAACTGATGTCTGGGATTTAGCCGCTGAGTGCATAGTGATGCCACGAATAATACACAATATTCGGGATATAAAGCACATTCTAACCATAATGAAAAGAAGAATAGTTAGAACTTTTCCCGAATAGATTATAATATTTTGGACAAATGATTTTAATACTCTTGAAAAAGGGCCAGTTACCGTACCATTTCTCTTAAATTTTCAATTCATTCTAATCAAACCATTGACAAGAATGAACAGAATGGGTAAAATATGAGTAGAATAAATTCGGGAGGCGGCAAATGATTTTTCAAGAAAGTGAATCCGTAGAGCTAAAGGCAATTGTGGTCGAGGACATAAAAAAAGAGATTATCGCTTTTGCAAACTGTGAGGGAGGAAAACTATACATTGGTATTCAGGATGACGGAACCGTATTAGGACTGGATAATCCGGATGAAGCTGCCCTGCAGGTCAGCAATATGGTCCGGGATGCAATCAAACCGGATCTGACGATGTTCCTGCATTATGAAACACTCACGATAGCAGGGAAGAAAATCGTTGCAGTTGATATTCAACAGGGAACAGAACGGCCATATTATATTGCGAAAAAAGGATTGCGTCCCGAAGGTGTTTACGTTCGTCAGGGGTATTCTTCCGTTCCTGCTACAAACACAGTCATTCGGCGTATGATCAAAGAAACGGACGGTGACCACTTTGAGGAAATGCGGTCTTTGGAACAGAATTTAACTTTTGAATATGCAAAAAAAACATTTGAGGAACGGAATGTAAAATTTGGCCCTGCACAAATGAAAACCCTTGGAATCGTAACGCAAGATGATGTTTATACAAACTTAGGTCTGTTACTTTCAGACCAGTGCGTGCACACCATCAAAGCGGCTGTATTTAAAGGTACAAAACAAAACGAATTTCAAGATCGAAAAGAATTTTCTGGCTCTTTGTTTCAACAGATGGATGACGTTTATGATTTTATTGACTTTCGAAATCAGACCCATTCAACCTTTGACAGGCTGTATCGCATTGACAGACGAGATTATCCCGAAACAGCAGTCAGAGAGGCTCTTCTGAACCTTTTGGTACATCGGGAATATTCATTTCGCGCCAGTACCTTTATCAGTCTTTATACTGACAGGCTTGAATTTATCTCTATTGGTGGTTTGGTAAGCGGTGTGTCCTTAAAGGATGTAACAATGGGAATATCTGTTTGCAGGAACACCAAACTGGCAAATGTATTTTACCGTCTGGAACTCATAGAAGCCTATGGAACCGGAATCATAAAAATTATGGATGCGTATGAAGGAACTGGGATGACACCTCAGATCGAAACATCCGACAATGCGTTTAAGATTATTCTCCCGAATCTGAATGCAAGTCCGGAGCATGCAAAAATAACGCAGGTTCATTCACAGAAAGATACAACTGAAGAAAAGGTAATTACTTTGACAAAGGAACGGGGCTTTGTCACACGAAAAGAAGTTGAAATATTTCTTGGTATCGGCCAGTCATCATGCGGACGGTTATTAAGGAAAATGGCAGAAAATGGGCAGATTCTTCAGGAGGGCAAGGGGAAAAATACCCACTACTGCCTCCCTAAATAATATTTAGAGGACGGTGATGTACTGAACATCCCTCTGTTTATGGCCGATCAGACAGAGGGACTGATGAGGCTTGCATTGGATCAGAGAAAAGTACAGCAGGCTGGCATGAAATTTTAATATCATGGCTACACACAAAAAGTCCCGGAGTTCCCATCTCCAGAGCTTTCTTTTGTGTCTAAAAGGGATACCGCTTTATTCCCCTTCCGCAAACAGCGCCCTGGCCTTCTCCATCCGCTCTGCCACGGGAACATGGAAGGGACAGCGGGTCTCGCAGCCACGGCAGCCGATACAGTCAGAAGCCGTCCGTTCCAGCGCCTCATAATGGGCGCGGACCGAAGCCGGGACCTCCGGCTGCATGGAGGCCAGATCATAGAGCTTATTGACCATGGCGATATCGATGCCCGCAGGACACGGCTTACAGTGGCCGCAGTAGGTACACTGGCCGTCGTAGGCGTGGCGGGGGGCAGAGGCCAGAACGCTGGCATAATCCTTTTCCGCCTCCGTTGCTGTTTCATAAGAAACAGCCTCATCCACATGCTCCGGCGTATCATATCCCGCCAGAATGGAGGCCACTGCCGGCCTTGTAAGGGCGTAATGGATACACTGGACCGGAGTCAGCGCCACGCCAAAAGGCGAACGCTTTGCATCAAACAGCCGGCCTCCCGCAAAGCCCTTCATGACCGTAAGGCCCACATCGTTCTTCTCGCAGAGCCGGTAAAGCTCTGCCCGCTCTTTATCAATGCCGCCCAGGGCCTGATCGTACTCCTCGGCAAAGTATGTATTCATATCCTCAGACGCCGGAAGCAGATCGAAGGCCGGATTGATGCTGAACAGCATCATTTCCACGATCCCCAGCTCCACCGCCTTTTTCGCCACCCTGGGGTTATGGGTACTGAGACCGATATGACGGATCACGCCCTTTTCCTTCAATTCCTTTGTGTAAGCGTAAAACGGGCCATTTACGATAGAATCCAGCTCGTCCTCCCGGTCCACGTAGTGGATCATGCCCAGGTCGATGTAATCCGTTCCCAGACGCTCCAGGAGATCCGCAAAAGCCTCCTTCACCTTCTCCATGTCCCGGGTCCGCACATACTGGCCGTTCTGCCAGGTGGAGCCCAGGTGGCCCTGGATGAACCAGCGCTCCCTCTTTCCCCGGATGGCTGCCCCGATGTTGCTCCGCACGTTGGGCTCCGGCATCCAGCAGTCCAGGATATTGATCCCCTGCTCCCCGCACCGGTCAATGACCGCCCGGCATTCCTCGGCATTGTGACGCTCCAGCCATTCGGCTCCCAGGCCGATCTCGCTGACCATCAGCTCCGTCTTTCCCAGTCTTCTGTAACGCATACGGCACCTCCCCTAAAATATAGAATCCTATTCCTTCCATTCCAGCCGGTGGAGATGGCCCTCCATGGTCATCTTCTCAAACCCGTTCTGCCGCAGTGCCTCGTAAAGGAGGACAGCCACAGAATTGGACAGGTTCAGGGACCGGATGTCCCCCCACATGGGGATCCGGACGCACGTTTCCTGATACTCCACCAGGATCTCCTCCGGAATGCCGCGGCTTTCCGGGCCGAACATCAGATAACAGTCCGGCTCATACTTCACATCTGTATAGACCGCCGGTGCTTTGGTGGTGGCCATATAAAGCTTTGCGCCGGGATTTCTCTTTAAAAAATCCGCAAAATCACTGTATACTGTCACATCCAGCTTGTCCCAGTAATCCAGACCGGCCCGTACCAGATGCTTTTCACTCAGCTTAAAGCCCAGGGGCTCGATCAGATGGAGCCTGGTGTTGGTCGCCACGCAGGTCCTCCCAATGTTTCCTGTGTTGGCCGGCATCTCCGGCTCGTATAATACAATATTCATTCTACATTTCCTCCAGGCTGGCCACAAACCGGCCCATGCGCTCCAGTGCCCGCTTAAGGTCCTGGAGCGAATACGCGTAAGAGATCCTCAGATATCCCTCTCCGCAGTCTCCAAAGGCAGTCCCAGGCACCACAGCCACCTTCTCCTGCTCCAAAAGCCGCAACGCAAACGTATCGGAGCTCATACCAAACTTTTTAATGCAGGGGAATACGTAAAAAGCCCCCTGGGGCTCATAGCAGTCAAGGCCCATGTCTCTCAGAGCCTTGACCAGGAACCTCCGTCTCTGGTCATAGGCCTCCCGCATCTCCTCCACGTCCCGGTCTCCGTTTCTTAAGGCCTCCACCGCCGCATACTGGCTGGTGGTGGGCGCGCACATGATGGCATACTGGTGGATCTTCAGCATCTGCCTCAGGATCGCCTCCGGCGCGCAGGCGTAGCCCAGCCGCCAGCCAGTCATGGCATAGGATTTGGAAAATCCATTGATCAGTACAGTCCTCTCTTTCATCCCAGGAAGAGCCGCGATGGTACAGTGATGTCTCCCATAGGTCAGCTCCGAATAGATCTCATCTGAGATTACGAACAGGTCCTTCTCGCGGACCACGTCGGCGATCGCCTCCAGATCCTCCTTCTCCAGGATAGAGCCGGTGGGATTGTTGGGAAATGGAAGCACCAGGATCTTGGTTTTAGGTGTGAGCTTTTCCAGCACCTTTTCCTTTGTGAGGCGGAACCGGTCCTTTTCTTCCAGCTCAACCGTCACCGGAACGCCTCCGGCCAGAATGGTACACGGCACATAGGAAACGTAGCTTGGCTGAGGGATCAGCACCTCGTCTCCCGGATCCAGCATGGCCCGGAGAGCAATATCGATGGCCTCGCTTCCTCCCACAGTGACCATGATCTCACGGTCCGGGGCATAGCCCACGTCAAACCGCCGCTCTAAATACCGGCTGATCTCCAGCTTCAGCTCCTTCAGTCCTGCGTTGGACGTATAAAAGGTCCGCCCCTTCTCCAGGGAATAGATCCCTTCATCCCGGATGTGCCAGGGCGTGTCAAAATCCGGTTCACCTACGCCCAGGGATATGGCGTCCTTCATCTCGCTTACGATGTCAAAAAATTTACGGATCCCCGACGGGGGGATGGCTGTGATGGTTTCTGATAACGGGTTTCTCACGGGGTGATCATCATCCTTTCATCTTCCGGTCTTTCGCACATGACGGTTCCATGGTCCTTATATTTTTTCAAGATGAAATGGGTTGCTGTGCTCAAGACAGAATTCATGGTGGACAGCTTTTCCGAAACGAACTGGGCGATCTGGCGCATGGTCTTTCCCTCTACGATCACCGTAAAATCATACGCTCCGGACATGAGATAAACGGAATTCACCTCACTGTACTGGTAGATCCGCTCCGCGATCTTTTCAAATCCCATATTCCTCTGGGGCGTCACCTTTACCTCGATCAGGGCAGTCACCAGCTCCTCCCCGGTCTTGTCCCAGTTGATCATCGTATGGTAGCCGCAGATGATATTTTCCTTCTCCATATCGGCGATCTCATTGGCCACCGCGATCTCGCTCTCTCCCAGGAGAGCGGCCAGGTCCGCCAGATCGATCCGGCTGTTTTTTTCCATAATGGTCAGAATCTTTTCACGCATAACGCGCCTCCTTATGTCCTCAGGTTTCCCCGTCCCCGATCCATCACATATTTTCCGGAGGCCTTCCCCGTATCTTCCTCCGGACAGCTTTTTTATCCCAGTTTTAATACCTCGTCCGGCTGGGGCCGCTCCAGAAACCCGGTGCTGCCAAGACCCGTCATTTTTCTGGCGATCCCCCGCTCCACCTTTCCGATGACCGCGGCCTCGGCTCCCATTTCCCTGAGCCGTTCCGCCAGATCCCATCCATGGTCTGAGACCATCAGCACACACTGGCCCGACCGGAGACGGTAGGGATTTAAATCAAATAGTTCGCATACCTCTATGATCTCCTGGCTCACCGGGATCTTCAGAAGGGAAAATGAGATCCCCTGCTCATAAGCCCCCGATATATTCCAGAGGGCGGCCAGAATGCCGCCCTCCTCCACATATTCCCATTCAGTTACGCCAGGATCCTCAAAAAATTCCTGGGGCAGCTCCAGAGCTCTCTCCGCCGCCGTTTTAAGACGGTCCAGAAATACGCCATGGAATCTGGCCTCCAGCGCTTCTTTTTTCTTTTCCATGGCAGCCAGAGCTCCCGCCTTGCCGATGCATCCGGCCACCACCAGATCCTGGCCCGGCACAAAGCGTCCCCTGCCATGGGGTTCCCGCTCGATCTTTCTCATTCCGACTCTCCTATGCTCCCGGTCCAGCTGGGTTCCCAGGTCCCGGCTCACCGCCGGGGCCAGGCGCTCCGCCGCCGTTCTCTGCTCCAGGACCTCCAGGCCCCGCATTCTGGCCGGGTCCTTCATTTCCTCCCGGACTGCTGTTTCCAGCCGGGTCTCCGGGCATCCCTGGACCAGGCGTATAGCCCGGCCCCTGCGGGACCTCCGACGGAGGCGTATTTTCCGCCGCCGGGGTCTCCGGCACTGCCGGAGGTGTGGTTCCCGCAGGCGTTTCTGAAGTCCCGCCGGACGGAGCCGCCGGATCCGCTCCAGGCACCGCTGCACCTGGATCCGTTACTGCCGGAGCCGCCGGTCCCACCCGGTAAATGGGCCTGGAGGCGTTATACGTATCCTTATTTAAAAGGGTCCGCTCCTTCAGCTCTCCGTCCACATATACACACTTATAAAGCTCCGACTTAAGACCCGTATGGCCGGAGTCCACCTTGACCCTGGCTCCCGGGGCCAGGGAATTGTCCACCTGCTCAATGGGCGCTCCGGCTCCCATGACCTGGAGCGTCACAGACTCAAATTTCAGGGTCCGGTTTGCCGGTCTTGTTTCTTTTCCATAAATGGTAAAGGTCAGCGTCTTTCCGGAGGTGACCCCTTCCACATAAATGGGCGTATCGTATGGATTCCGGATCTTGATATCCTTATACGTTCCGGCAATGGCCGCGTCCATGGACGGCTTCACATATCCCACGGTCATGGAATGGTTCTGCCTCTGGACGATCTCCAGCTCCGCCAGCAGAGAAGCGTTATAAAGGGTCGTGGATATCTGGCATACGCCGCCGCCGATGCTGTCCACAGACCGCCCGTTCTCATAGGCCGTGGCCGCCCGGTAGCCATTGGCGACCGTAAAGGGCTGCATGCACTCATATCCCGACAGCACCTCCCCCGGCATCAGCACCCGGCCGTTGATCTTGGCCGCTCCCACCTGGAGATTGGTGGAACGGGAAGCACCGCTGGTCTTAAAGCTGGTGGAAAAGGTCCCCAGCACGTCCTTAATAGAGGACAGCTCCTCTGTGGTGATCTCCGGCTGCTTTTCTGTCACCACTGCAGCAGCAGAGACCGTTCCCGAAGCGCCGTCCGCCTGGCTCACAGCCTCTCCGATGGCTGCCCCTGTGGCCTCCGGATCCACGGTGGTCCCCACCACTGACGGGGTAAGTACAAATTCACCGTTTTCCCTGGTAATGGAGGCATCAGAGGCCTCCCGGACCGCGTCCTTACATTCCGCATCCACAAACGCTGAGATCTTCTCCGGATCTGCGGAAAATTCCAGCTCCAGATCCACCGGCTCCGCTTCCAGATCCTTTTTCTTCATATATCTCTGGATCAGATTGCCTTTGACCTCTGCGTCCTTTAAGGCCTGCCTCACCTGGTCCTCATTTTTCCAGGCGATGCCCAGATCACCGGAGCTGGCCGCAAAGGACATTTCCCCGATGGTCAGCGCGACCTCCCGGGCCAGCTTCTCGTCCACCCGGCTCTGCACCTGCTCCTCCGCCTCGGCCTCAGTGAGCCCCTCCAGGCTCTCGCCGTCCACGGAGACTCCCGCCGGCATGGGTTCCGCAGCCTGGGCAGGAAATGGCTCTGCAAAAAACAGGCCGGCCGCCATCATCGCAGCCGTACCTGTACTCCATACATATTTTCTCATATCCCTCTCCTTTTACATCATAGACATTAAGGAGCCCAGGATCATGGGGATCACCATAGCCGCAACCACCAGGACCACAACGATGGTGGAGATGATCTTCTTTGTTTTTTTATTATTCATATTTATCATGACTTTCACCTCTTTTATTTCATTTTATCTTTATTCCGGTTTCTTATCCCTGCCCCTCTCATTTTCCGGAATCCTTCCATGGGTAAAGATAATTCGGTCGGTCACTCTGGAGATCTCATTTCCCGACATGGAATCTATGGGGACAGTCAGCTCTATTTTATGATATTTTAGCAGATCATGCAAGTGTTGTTTTTGCCTCTGGGTAGCCTGCCTTTCCTTTTTTGCCTTGTACTGGAGGACCTTGGGCGCAAAAGCATCCTCATTGCCGGACAGATGCAGCCGCTTCATGGCCTGGTACAGCTCGTGGGCTGCCATGGCGTCTGAAAGGGCCCGATGGGCCGTGTCCTGGGCCGCATGGAAATAGGCGCAGGCCGCCGCCAGGTTCTTCTTTTCCTCCGGCGGCATGAATTTCCGGCAGAGCTTTAAGGTGTCGATGCCGGACCGCTCAAACCGCAGCTTCCCATTGACCGCTGCCTGGACCAGAAAGCCATAGTCAAACATGATCTGGTGACCCAGGACCGGAAGCGTTCCGCAGAAGGCGATGACCTCCCCGATCACGTCCTGGATCATGGGAGCGTCCTTTACCATATCGTCATCGATCCCGGTCAGCTCCGTAATGTGCTCCGGTATGGGACGGCCCGGGTTCACCAGGGTATGGTACGTATCTGTCACCGCCCCGTTTTCCACCTTTACCATGCCGATCTCCGTAATCCTCTCCCGCTTTGCCCCGATCCCTGTGGTCTCCAGATCAATGGCCACATAGGAGTCTGCCGCATTCACCATATTCCTCTCCCGCTCTGCCATCATCCCTTCATACCTCCTGCCGACGGACACAGCTCCCGTAAGAAGCACTGGCTGCATTTGGGATTTCTGGCCGTACAGATGGTACGGCCCAGGGTGATGATATGGATATTCCATAGGATCCAGTGATCCTTTGGCAGCACCTCCATCAGCTCATATTCCACCTTCTCCGGATCATCAGCCTTTGTGAGCCCCAGCTTTTTTGAGATCCGCTTCACATGGGTATCCACCACGATGCTTGGATCGTCGTATACATTGCCCCGGATCACGTTGGCCGTCTTTCTTCCCACTCCCGCCAGGGCCGTCAGCTCCGAAAGCTCCCTGGGAACGGTGCCTCCGTGCTTTTCCACCAGATCCTTACAGCAGGAAATGATATTTTTTGCCTTCATGTGATAAAAGCCCGTGGAGTGGATGTCCTGCTCCAGCTCCGAAAGCTCTGCCGCCGCAAAATCCTCCAGGCTCCTGTATTTTTTAAACAGTTCCTTTGTGACGATGTTGACCCGGGCGTCGGTACACTGGGCGCTTAAGATCACGGCGATCAGGAGCTGCCAGGGCGTTTCATGATCCAGATAGCAGCGGTACTCGGTGCCATACTCCGCGTCCAGCCGCGCCAGGATGGCGTCCACCCGTTCTGCTCTGGCCTTCTTTGATTCTCTCATACTCTCCTCTTTCTGTGCCTGCACATGTTTCTTCATATGTGAACCGCAAGGTCCGGGCATTTTTCCATAAAGGATCCCGTTCCTTGTAATCAAACAGGAGGAAGCTCCCGTCCTCCATGGCCTCTAAATGGGCCATGTTCGCCATCTGGCGACTGTCATGATCCTTATAATCCGGAAGCCACCTTCTTTCCTGCTCCTCGGTCTGGAAAAACTCCCGGATCCTGTCCTTAAAGGGCCCCTGGTCCATGGCAAAGGACGGACGGCTTTTGGCATTTTCTCTTAAATACAGATCCTCCATGAGCCGGTCCCGAAAGGCTGAAAGGCATGTGTCCGAAGCGGCCTCCCCGGTCTGTCCATGGCCCGTTTTCCTTTCCTCCCTCTCCTTTATAAACCCATAAAGGATCTCATATCTGGCCATTCGGCTGTGGCTCAGGCCGGCAAAGCCATGGTCCTCATAATACGCGGCCAGATCCAGGAACAGCTCCGACGGAGAGGGATATTCCTGCTCCAGAAGCTTTAAGGTATTGGAAAACTGGCCGCTGTTATAATAGACCTCCACCATTTCCTCCATGGCCTTTAACCGGATCACATCCCCATAGGAGAGCCAGCGGGTGGACAATACCTCATAGGGCGGCGTCATCCGGTAACGGAGGCCGTAGGCCCCGGCCTGGGATGCCATATAAGAGCCCTTCAGCACCTTTAAAAAGCCCAACTGGAGCTGGTCCGGCTCCATACGGTACACGTCGTCAAAGGATTGTAAAAAGGAATCCATCCCCTCCCAGGGCAGTCCGGCGATCAGATCCAGATGCTGGTGGGTATTCCGGTATCCATGGACCCTGTCCACAGCGGCCTCAAGCTTCGTAAGGTCCATTTTCCTCCGGATCTCCCGGATGGTATCCGGATTGGTGGACTGGACGCCGATCTCCAGCTGAATGAGTCCGGGCCGCATCCGGCCGATCATTTCCAGCTCCTCCTGGTCGAACAGATCCGCCGACACCTCAAAATGAAAGTTGGTGACACCGTTGTCATGGTCCAGGATATGCTTCCAGATCCCCAGGGTATGCTCCCTCCGGCAGTTAAAGGTCCGGTCCACGAATTTTACCTGGGGGACCTTCCTTTCCAGAAAGAAATCCAGCTCCTTTTTCACCAGAGAAAGGCTCCTGAACCGCACCGACTTGTCGATGGAGGACAGGCAGTAGCTGCAGGAAAAGGGGCAGCCGCGGCTGCTCTCATAATAAACGATCCTGTTTTCAAAGCCTGCCATATCCTTATAATAAAATGGGATCTCATCCATAGAAAGGAGGCGCTGGGGACCGTTTTCACGGATCTCTCCGGAGCCGTCCCGGTAGGTGATCCCCAGGATCCCCTCCAGGCGGGCCAGGAGCCTGTCCTCTGGATCCTCTGCCGCCAGACGGTCCTCCGCAGCCAGATATGCCTCCGCCACCTGAGAAAAGGTCAGCTCCCCCTCTCCGCGCATGATCCCACGGATCTCCGGCTCCTGGGAAAGGATCCTGCCGCTGTCATAGGACACCTCCGGCCCGCCCAACCAGATCTCCGTTTCCGGCAATACCTGTTTTAAGTCCCTGACCAGCTCATACACCTGGGAAATGTTCCATATATAACAGGAAAAGCCGACAAAATCCGGCTTTTTCCTGTAAATGTCCTGTAAGATCCAATCCATCTGATGGTTGATGGTATACTCCGCGATCTGGATCTCCGCCTCCGGAAGCCGTTCCTTTGCAAAGGCCCGCAGGCTGTAAACGCCCGGATTGGAGTGGATATATTTGGCGTTCACTGCCGCCAGCAGAAATTTTTTACACATAATACTCGATCTTTCTTCCCGTGGGGCTGTACTGGTAATACCGGACTCCCGCCGCATTTAACATCCGCTTGGACGCCCGGGTGGCGGGGGTATCGGCATACTTGTCGCTTTCGTAGATAATGGTGCGGATCCCGGCCTGGATGATGGCCTTGGCACACTCGTTGCAGGGAAACAGGGTCACGTACAGCTTGCTCCCCTCCAGGCTCCCGCCCCGGTAATTTAAAATGGCGTTCAGCTCGCTGTGGGTCACATATAAATATTTATCGTTGTAATCGTCCGGGTCGCCCTTTCCCCAGGGAAATTCATCATCGGAGCAGCCCTTGGGAAAGCCGTTGTAGCCCATGGACAGGATCTTATTGTCCTCGCTGACGATACAGGCCCCCACCTGGGTGCTGGGATCTTTGGAACGCATGGCCGACAGCTTTGCGACGCCCATGAAATATTCGTCCCACGTAATATAGCCTTTTCTCTTTTCTGACATGATGCCCTCCATTATTACCGGTATGCCGCCTATTCTTCCGACGGCCCGCCGCATTTCACAATATGATATCCCGCTGCCTTGCAGAGCCGGTTCATGATGGCCTGGCCCAGCTGGTCCTCGGAAAAGCTCTCGGAAAAAATACAGTCCACCTGGCGGTCATCGAAATCCCGCAGCACCGCGAACAGGTTGTGGGCCACCGTCTCCTCCTGGCTCCTGCTGCCGATGACCTCCAGAAGCCCCTGGGGATACAGGTCCCTGCTCTCCCTGGTGCAGATGATCCCCACTCTCTTTCCGGCTCCCATGGCTTTCGCCGCCTCCCGGTTGATGTAGTCCACCACGTCCTCCATGGCTCCCTCCACCAGAACCATATCCGCTTTCGGCGCATAGTGCCGGTATTTCATCCCCGGCGCCTTGGGCTTCACATCGCCCTTCACCGGCCCCAGGATCGCCGGATCCACCTCCACCTGGCCCAGGGTCTCCCGGAGCATCTCCAGAGTGACGGCTCCCGGCCTTAAAAGAGTGGGAACCGGGCCGGACACGTCCACAATGGTGGATTCCACGCCGATGCCCACCTGGCCGCCGTCCAGGATCATCTCGATCTTCCCGTCCATGTCCTCGATCACATGCTCCGCCCGGGTGGGACTCGGCCGCCCGGAGGTATTGGCACTGGGCGCCGCCACCGGAATACCAGCCAGCTTTATGAGCCGGTTCGCCACCGGATCCGACGGCATCCGGACCGCCACCGTATCCAGCCCGCCTGTGGTCCCATAGGGCACCACATCCTTTTTCGGAAAGATCATGGTCAGCGGGCCCGGCCAGTATTTTTCCGCCAGCTTCCTTCCCGCCTCCGGGATCTCCCGCACCAGGGCCGGAAGCTCCTCCATGGACGAGATATGGGCGATCAGCGGATTATCCGACGGACGCCCCTTGGCCGCATAGATCTTTTTTGCCGCCGCCTCGTCCAGGGCGTTGGCTCCCAGGCCGTAGACCGTCTCGGTGGGGAAGGCCACCAGGCCGCCGCTTCTCAATATCTCTGCTGCCTCCAGAAGCTCCCCGTCCTCCGGTCTTGTTTTATCTTTTATTTTAATCACCTTTGTTTTCATTTTCTGCTCCCAAGATCAGCCGGACTGTGTCCGGATGTTTTTCTTATGCTTATTTCCCGGAAAGACGTGCCAGACAGTCCGGACACAGCTTTTTCCCGCCTGCCTCCCGGAGCCATTTTTCCCCGGTCATCTCTCCGCAGCAGCCGCACCGGGCGGATCCGAAGATCTCCGCCTTCCGGGGCAGCGCAAGGAAGGTCTCCTTCACATCGAACATCTCCCTGGGCTCACAGGCCTGGTAATAGGCAAAGGACTCGGCCTTTGTCATCTCTCTGGGCTTTTCTTTTAATACCAGCCGCACGGACCTTCCGGATCCCCGGTCATAAAAGGAAAACGCCTGTTTTCCACAGATATGGAACAAAAGATTCCCTTTTCCCACACTGCACCCCAGGATCACCTGGATGGCGTCCACCCCGCAGGCGTCGTTTTCCGAAATACACACCACCTGCTCGTCCTCAGAAAAATCCAGATCCAGCAGCTCCTTTGCGTACAGGGCCGCTTTATAGCCAATGGTCAGCCCGCCGCACTCATGGCCGTGGAACTCGGCACATTTTTTCCATAATGCTTTCTCGTCGTCCATCGTTTCTTCCTCCTGTCTCTCCGCTATGGGCATTTTATCACATTTCCCATGAAATAAAAAGAGACCGGAGAGAGAAAACCTCTCCGGCCTGTGCCTACTGGTCCTTCCACCGCCGGATCTCCTTTAATCCGTCCACGATGGATCCCACAAAGCTCTGGTATATCTGCTCGCCCTTTTCTGCCGTGGCCCCTCTGGGGTCCCCGCCGATGCCGATGGGCGTTCCGTCCTCTGTCTCCCACTCCTCGGATACCCAGCCCAGGGTAATGGGGCCGTAGACCGTAAGGCTTCTATTTCCCATGAATTTTCTCGGGATCCCCGCCTGGGCCGTCTCCATTTTCACCAGCTCCGGCCGCTCCGCTAAGATCATGGACGTTTCCATCTCGCCTCCATGGAAGTCCCACACGTTTCCAGGCGTCACCGTGTCCTTCACCGCCTGGTTCCCGAAAAACACGCCGCAGTTGATCATAAAGACCGCCAGCCCCAGCTCGCTCCGCAGCTCCCGGCTCAGCACCTGGATGATGGGAGTATTTCCGCCGTGGCAGTTCAGCATGGCGATCTTTTTAAAGCCGTGGCGGAAAAGCCCCCGGCAGATATCCTCCAGCACATGGTAAAAGGTATCCGGCTTTAAAGTGATGGAGCCGCAGAAATTCACATGCTCTGTGCTGAGGCCCACAGGAACCGGGGGGAAGATCAGCATGGGATAGTCGGGGATCTCCCGGTCCAGGGTCTCCCTGATCCGCCTGGCCACGGCCTCGGAAATGATCTCGTCAGTACCCAGGGGACACTGGCTTCCATGCTGCTCCAGGGCCCCGATGGGGATCAGTACCACGGTCTCCTCTTTATCTACAGCTTCCATTTCAAGCCGCGTCAGCTCTCTGTAATACCGTACCATAGGATCAGCCCTTCTCCACGGATGTCCGCGGTTCCCGTACAGGCGCGCCCACATGGAGGATCACGCTGACCTTTTTATACACCAGGGCCGTGATCCCTGCGTTCATTCCCAGCTTTAACAGGTTAAAGGGAACGATGGCAAACACGGCGAAGGTGGGCAGGTTGGTGATGGCCGGGTTAATGGCCGTTCCCATGGAGATGATATTTTCGATCCCGCCGAACATCAGGTTGGCGTACAGCGGAAGCGTTAAGAAGCAGTTCACCACAATGGCCGTAAGAACGCCAGTGAAAACGGAAAGTCCCAGTCCTGCCATGGCCATCTTCCTGGTGCGGTGCTTCTGGTACAGAATGGAGGCTGGAAGCACAAAGGCACAGCCGCCGATGAAGTTCCCCAGGTCTCCCACGTACATGGTCGTCGTACCGTTGATCAGGATCTTCAGCAGGTTTTTCACCAGCTCCATGAGAATGGCCGGGACCGGCCCCAGGGCAAAGGCGCCGATCATGATCGGAGTCTCGGCAAAATCCAGCTTATAAAACGGCGGCGCAAAGGGCACCGGGATCTGGAAGGTCTCCAGAACGGCCGCCAGGGCGCCGAACATGCCGATCAGCACCACAGTTTTTACAGATAATCTCTTTTTCTGGTTCATAAATGTAGTTCCTCCTTGTACTGTTTTTGTCCTTCTTTCAGCTGCCAGGCCGGACTGTAAAGGCCCGCCTGTGTACAGAGGAATTGCTGCAACATATGGAGTTTTCCGGCAGGACCGGGGACTGGCTGCCTCCGGCTCGCTGACCGCGTAAATAAAAAAGTCCCGGACCAATAAAATAAGTCCGGGGCCATAAACTCCAAGTCACACAATTTCTTCTCTCATCCAGACTATACTGTCGGTTCTGGAATTTCACCAGATCAGCTGCATTTGGCAGGTCGCGGACTGTCACCGCCGGTGGGGAATCTCACCCCGCCCCGAAGAACATATTGAATTACAAAGCTATTATAGTGCAAAGGAAATAAAAAAGCAAGGACTATTTCCTGGTTATGCCTGAGGGAACAGACGCCTGGATACAGCCTGTCCCGCCAGGGCGCATACCCAGCCCACGGCCACGCCTCCCAGGATGTCCGTGGGAAAATGGACGTACAGGTACATTCTGGAGAACGCAATGACCGCCGCCAGGACCAGGACCGGCTTCCACAGCCAGTTGTTTTCCCGGTAAAGGGAAAAGACCGACGTAAAGGCTGCCGCCGTATGGCCCGACGGGAAAGAAAAGTCCGACGGACGGGCGATCAGCAGCTGGACTGCCGGGTTTAAGTCGCAGGGCCGGACCCTGGCCACCATATTTTTAAGAAGCAGATTGCAGATCACCAGATCCGCCGCCAGGGACAGCAGTACTGCCGCCCCGGTCCTCCTGTATTTCCTGCTGCATAAAAGAGCCAGTCCCAGAAGAATCCAGAGAAAGCCGGCATCTCCCAGACTGGTGACCGCCGGCATCAGGGAATCCATGAACGGATTCCGGAAAAGCTCCTGGATAAAATCTAAAACTGCAAGTTCCATCTGCGCCATTACGCACTTCCTCCCAGATATTCCATGATCCCCATGTGGACCGTCCAGGCCATCCGGTCCTGGTATTCCGGATCCTGCAGCAGGGCCGCCTCCTTCCGGTTGCTTAAAAATCCACACTCCACGATCACAATGGGGCATTTCACATGAAGCAGAAGATAATAATTGCCGTTGGCCCTGGCCAGGCGGCGGTTCTGCTCCCCAAGTACATAGTCAAACCGTTTCTGGATGATCTCTGCCAGCCGTTTTCCCTTCTCCGACGACTTATAGTAAAAGACCTGGCCGCCGGAAACCTCCTCCTGGTGATAGCTGTTCTGGTGGATGCTGACCACCAGATCCGCGCCGCTTTCCTCGATGATCCGGCACCGCTCCCTCATATCCGCCATCTTTTTTCTGGAGTCCTCTTTCCCATAAAGAGCCGTGTCCGTTTCCCGGGTCATGACCACCTTTACATCCGACTGCTCCAGATATGTTTTTAACCTCAGAGCGATAGCCAGGTTCACGTCCTTTTCCAGACTTCCGTCGATCCCCACCTTTCCGGGGTCCCTGCCGCCATGGCCCACGTCCACCACGACCACCGGCTGTTCTTTTTTCTGCGCCTGGGCGGAGACCACCTGGACGCTCCCATATTTTGCCGCCAGAAATACCATAAGCAGAAGGATGAGCCCGCAGAGCTCCTCCATGGCCAGTCTCTTCATTCCACCTGTCCCCAAATGCGTTTTTTAATAGTATATCCGCAGGGAGATGAAAAAAGAACTGTTTTTCAGGGCCGGGGATCAATCCCAGCCAATGGCGGTCCAGGCCTCTTCGTCCTCCAGGCCCAGCTTCCAGCAGGCAACACCGGCCAGGTCATTCTCCCGGGCCAGGTTCATTTTCAGCTTTAAGGATTCCTCATCCTCCATCCAGACCATCTTGATCCCGTTTTCCAGAGGAAGCTCTCCGTAATACTGCCCCAGCTCCTTCTGCCAGTAAAGGTCCACCTGGTTGGCCTCGATCCATGCTTTTGCCTCTTCGATCCCCAGGGCCGAGGATTTTACGCCTTCATCCGTTTCCGTCCATACCCTTGTATAGAAGGGAACTCCAAGGATCACCTTTTCCCTGGGAACCAGCTTTAAGGTATTCTCGATCCCGTCCCGCACGTATCCCAGGGACGCCACCGAGCCGGGGGCGCCGCCATTGTAGTGCTCGTCATAGCCCATGATGACCACATAATCTACCACGATCCCCTGTTCCTTACGGTCATAAAACTTGTTAAATTCTGCCGGGACCGTATTATCCACCGACAGCACGATGCCCTTCTGACGGCAGGGGATGGAAAGCTCCCTTAAAAACTGCACATAATGGACGCCCGCCTCCTGCTTCAGTCCCTCAAAATCCATATTGAGGCCGTCCAGATCATATTTCTCCACATCCGCCATCAGGCTGTCAATGAGCTTTTTCCGGGTGGAGGTGGAGGCCAGGAGCTTCTCCGACTGGACATCATCACTGAAATTGTCCAGGAGCGCCCAGACCTGGATCCCCTTATCATGGGCCGCCTTTACATAATCCTGGTCTGCCAGGGAGCTGTAATTTCCTTCGTTATCCGTTAATGCAAACCAGGTGGGAGACACCACATTGACGCCCCTTGTCTTTTCCAGGAGCTTGTTTAGTCCGGCATTGCCCTCCCGGCTGGTCACCTGGTGCCAGGCCATGACTACCTTTTCATCCATGGGCGTGCCGTAATACTCCGGAAGCTCGGCCGTCCCTTCAAAGGCCTGGGGCTCCGGCGTATCCAGACATTTATTCTGGATATAGCCCAGGTGGCCGTCGGGGGTCTGCACCTTTGACCACTTTTCCATGGATTCCAGGACAGCGACCTGCATATCTCTTTCCACTTCTGTCACAATGGGACTCTTTACCCCTCCCCGGACCCGGACCTTTCCAGACTTTTTCACTGCGGCCATATTCCGGGTTCCCCAGTCTGTGACAAATACCCGCTTCACGTCCCCGCTGTCAAAGGCCAGGATCTCCACGTCCGTATAATTATTGACCAGCCCCAGGGCCAGCCAGACGCCGTCCTCCCTGTCCAGAAGGAGCGGTTTCCCATTGGCCCCCTGGGTTTCCCCATCGGCATAAACGATCTGGTCCGGCAGGGCGTAGACCAGCATATTTTCCGTACCGTCCCAGTAGAACCGCTTATTTATGTGCTCGTTGACCCAGGAAATGGGCAGGTAGGTCTGGCCGTTCATATAAAGTCCCCTGGCCTCCTGGAGCTCCTGGTTATAAAGGATCGCCGTATCCTCCCCGCTCACCCCATAAAAGCTCTTAAGATCTGCCATTTCCTTTGTGGGGATATACTTTCTGGCCGCCCTGTACCCGAAAAATCCCAGTACACACACTGCGATCAGCCCCAGGGCCGCGATCACTGGCATTATTTTTTTCATTTGCGCTCTCTTTCCTTTCCGATGACCCGCGCCGTGTACGGCGGCTTCCATGGGTTGGTTTTCTTCTGATATCCCCGATTATATCATAGGGGTATGGTTTTGTTTATTAATTTTTTGTAACGATTTTGTATCAGATCCCTCCCGCCGCCTGCGCATCCAAAAGCATCATATTCGGCAGAACAGCATCTTCCGGCCGCGCAGGCTCCTCCCTTTTCTTCCCATCCCCCCTTTTCCTTCCTTAAGTATTTTTATTCCTCCGGCTTTTTCAGATCCTCCCGGCTGAGATACACCTTGTCGAACCGTACCTCCTTCAGCCCTCCGGATTCTGCCTGTACATAATCTCCCATATAAAACATATTATCGTCGCGTATTTCAAACAGCTTTTCCCATTCCGGCGGACCGGAGACCCGGCCATCCACATAAATGGCGATCCCTTTTTCTGAAAGCCGCCTCAGCCCGCCCAGATACTGCTGCTTTTCTTTCTCTTTCCAGTCCTCTGTTCCTTCGCCTGCCCCCTGGCAGCCTGCCTTCTCCTCCGTATGCTCGCGTACATCTTTTTCCATATTCCCTTCCCCTTTTCCCGCCGGCGGACCCTTTGGAGGGCTTCTGTGACATATTCCCCGCCGCCGGCGTATTCTTCCTGGTCAGACCAGCTTTTCAAAAAATATTCCGCATTCCTCTGTAACAGAAAAAGCGTCCGCTGAAAACGGAATCCGTCTGGAAAGGATGCCAAAACGTCTCCAAAACTCTTTTCTGGTCTCATCGCTGCCAAAAACGGCCAGATACTGCCAGCTCTCTTTTTCCGTCCGCTCCCTTTCCATGGCGAACTCCCGGAGATTTTCCTGCTGCCATTCGCTGAAGGAGGCCACCACGAACTGTTTTTCGCAGCGCAGAAACTCTGCGGTATCTCCCTCCTCCAGCACGCCGAAATCGATCAGAATATCGTCGTACCCGGCTCCCAGGGCCATGGCAAGCTCCCTGGGACCGGCATGCTTAAAATAATCTGCCTCCAGGACCCGGTAGGCAGAGCTCTCCCGCACCATTCCCGTGCAGACCTTCTCCAGCCGTTCCAGGTCGCCTGTGCTGTTCCACTCCATAAGAGCCGCCCGTCTTCTCCTGTAACCGGCCAGATAATTGAGCAGCATAATGGAAAAATGCGTACAGCCCACGCTGTGTCCTGCCGCCGCGATCCCTATGAGCCTGGTCTTCTGGTCCAGAAGCCCCTGCGTCTCTTTTTTCTTTCCCATGTTTTCATTCCTCCTGTTCCAGTGGTCATGATCTCCCTAAAACAGGCCGCAGCATCCCGATCTTCCTTCAGTGGATTTGCAAAAAACGGCAGATAAAAACATGGAACCCCCTTAAGGTCGTCCGGCAGCTTCATGCGGAGGTCCTCCGACATATGATTAAACAGGAGGATACACCTTCCGCGGCTTAAAAAGTATCTGGATGCAGCCAGTGTGCGGGCAGTCTCCCACCACTTCCCTCCGCATACCAGTACAAAAAAGTCCGCCTCCGGCAGCGTCTCCTGTCCCTGCCAGGCCGTTCCTATGTCCTTAATGATAATTGGAAAATAACGATATGGCATTTTTACTGTTCTGCCATAGTATGGACGGATATGTAAGGATCCGATGTGGAATACGCCGGCGCCGTCCGGTCTTGCTTTTGTATTTCTCATGAACAGCCGGACAGCATCCGTATCGTATTCTTCCTGATACAATGCTGGATACCCGTTTCGGGTCAAGAAAGTTGATATGCCAAAGGCTGCATGGGTCGTTCCGATCCCAGGCCTGGCCCCGGCAAATACGATGGTCAGAGATTCTATTGCATGTTTTTCTGATAGAACGGTCTTTAATTCACAAAGCGCCTGCTCCACTTTCCCTGCGTTCTGGTAGCGCCCATCCTTTTCTGCGGCCATACACCCGCGGATGATCCGGTCCAGCTCCCAGGTATCGCTTCTGTCCCCGAGACAAAAGCCGTTCCCGGGCGGTTCTCCCCGGCACATATAATATAAGAGCGCACCAATGGCGTAAACGTCCGTCCGGCAGTCCAGGGGCTCTCCCCGGTACTGCTCCGGCGCTGCAAACCCTATGGTCCCATAACGTTCCCCGAAAGCGGTCACATCCTCTGCATACTGCGCGTGGTCAAAATCAATAAGCCTCACTGCTCCATTACAGACCAGAAGGTTCTTTGGCTGAAGGTCAAGATATAAAATGGGATTATCTGCTGTATTCATGAACTGGATCAAACGGCACACCTGAATTCCGATTTCAGCCGCCGTTTTCATTGACAGACTGCCCAGGCTTTTCACCAGGGCATATAAAGATTCGCCTTCCAGATATTCTTCGATAAGATAACTGTTTGTCAAGTCCTCTTCCACGTCGTATACAAGAGGGATCCCAGGATGGCGGAGCGTTTTTAAGAACAGGGCCTCCTTTCTGAAGGTTTCATAGTCGGCCATGGTCTTTGGAACGATCTTCACCGCACGGTATTCCTCCAGCTCTGTATGCCAGGCCAGAAAGACATTCCCGGAGCGGCCAGCGCCCAGCTTCCTGCACAGACGGTATTTACCAAACAGAACGTGTTCTCCGATCTTTGCACCTCCCTTCGGCAATACAATCTCTGACCTTTATTTTAATACAAGATCTGACCTTTTACAACAGGATTCTTCTATTCCTTAAAATTTTAATAATTTTTCCACATATCATTGCCAAATCGGAATAGGATATAGTATATTATAAGCGTAAAAGTGTATCTTTTCGCCATTCACATATATCTATACAGACAGGAAGTGATCCAATGAAAATAGAACGTATCAATGAAAACCAGATCCGCTGTACCCTCAGCAATTTTGACTTAAGCGTGCGGAACGTCAATCTGAATGAGCTGGCTTACGGAAGTGAAAAGGCCAGAAACCTGTTCCGCGAAATGATCCAGCGCGCCTCCAGGGAGGTGGGCTTTGAGGCAGAGGATATCCCGCTGATGGTGGAGGCCATCCCCATGGCCAACGACAGCGTCATGCTCATCATCACAAAGATCGAGGATCCCGAGGAGCTGGACACCCGCTTCTCTAAATTTTCCGCAGCCGATGAGGACGACGATCCCTCTGTGGGAAATCTGACCGCAGAGCTCCTGGACGGCGCGGACGCCCTTTTAAGCCTCCTGGGAAGCCAGAACCCCGGCCAGGGTGAAGGAGCAAAAGCCGCCCCGGCTGTATCTGATAAAAATGCACAGGCCCAGAAGGCCGCCAAGGCTCCCGACGGAGAGCTTCCGGATCCCGCCCGATACATCCGCTTCTATCAGTTTGACTCCTTAGACCAGGTCTGTGCCGCCGCCAGAGAAACCGGATCCGTTTTCTCCGGTTCCAGCGTCCTCTATAAAAACCCGCAGAGCGGAAGGTATTATCTGGTATTAAAAAAAGAAAGCTCCGATGAGCTTTCCTTCAGCCGTACCTGTAATCTTCTTTCCGAGTACGGGACCCGGCTCCGCCAGGACCCGGCGGCCGAGGCCTATTATGCCGAGCATTATGAGGTGATCGTGAAGCAGAACACCCTGGTAGCTTTGGCAAAGATCTGAGCATAAATAAAAAAATATGCAAAAGGCTGCCGGAATATGAACCGGCAGCCTTTTTATGGCATAAAACTACGCGTTTTTCTGCGCAAAGTACTCGTTCAGGGCATTTACAAGCTGCTCGCAGCTGATGCCGTGTACAACACAAGCCTCTTCCAGAGATTCCATCTGGGAAGACGGGCAGCCAACACAGTGCATTCCAGCAGCCATCAGGATATTGGCGGTATTGATATCTGCACGGAGCAGTTCTCCCATAAGTGTTTCCTTTGTTACCTGCATGAACAGTTCCTCCTTCTAATACTTTTGTACTGCTACACAAAAAGTATAATACTTTTCGTTTCACTTGGCAAGGCGGATTTTATATAAAGGGGCTGCTAAATTCTGCATGGCCGCCGGATCCTCCCGGAAATCGTTCCGCTCTGTCCGGAGCATGCCCACTGACCGCAAAAAGCCCCGGAAACACCAGGCTTCCAGGGCTGTCACATGTCAAATATTATTCACATGTATAGGGCATAAGAGCTAAATGTCTTGCTCTCTTGATCGCAACAGTTAAAGCTCTCTGGTGCTTTGCACAGTTGCCGGTGATTCTTCTGGGAAGGATCTTACCTCTCTCAGATACGTATCTCTTTAACTTGTTTACGTCCTTGTAATCGATCTCGCCGTTCTTATCGCCGCAGAATACGCAGACTTTTTTTCTTCTATGCATGCCGCCTCTTCTTACTCTGGAAGAATCGGATTTGCCGTCTTTATTAAATGCCATTTTTAATTACCTCCTGTCAGAATTAATTGAATGGAAGTCCTTCGTCCTCGACTCCATCAGGAATATTCATAAATCCGTCGCCGATGGCACTGGACGGAGCAGGTCTTGTCCCCTGCTGGTAGCTGCTGCGGTTATTGTTCCCGCCATAGCTTCCGCCGCCAAAGCCGCTGTCGCCGCCCTGGTTCTTGCTGTCGGCAAACTCCTGGTCCTCTACGATCACATCGGTCGTATAGACCTTCTGGCCATCCTTATTTACATAGCTGCCGGTCTGGATCCTGCCGGACACCAGCACGCGCATGCCCTGGCGGAAATACTTCTCAGCAAATTCGCCGGCGCGGTCAAAGGCTACGATATTGATAAAATCCGCAGTCTGACCCTGGTCTCCGTCCTGGCTTCTTCTGCCTCTCCGGTCAACGGCCAGCGTATATCTGGCAATGGCCATGGAACGCTCGCCCTGGGAATAACGCACTTCGGGATCTCTGGTCAATCTACCCATAAGGATAACTTTATTCATATAATCACACTTTCTTTATTAAGCGTCCTGTCTTACGCAAAGGTAACGGATCACAGACTCCATGATGCGGACATGTGCCTCTACCTCGTTCGGGCAGTTGGAATCACCTTCAAAATGAATGAAGTAGTAGAATCCCTCTTTCATTTTCTGGATCTCGTAAGCAAGCTTTTTCTTGCCCCATTCATCCACATCTGTAACAGTTCCGCCGAAACGGGTGATATAGCCTTTCACCTTCTCCAGAGCGGCTGTTCTCTCATCGTCCTCAAGCTTTGCGCTCAGAACAACTGCTAATTCGTATTTGTTCATAGTTTCTTTCCCTCCTTGTGGTCTCTGGCCCCCGCTTTTCAGTAACGAGAGCAAGGAATTAATATGTCACAGGTAATCATCATAGCAAATATATGAGGAAAATGCAAGTATTTTCTTTGTTTTTTCTTCATTTTAAGCTGATCTTCCATTTCCCGTCACAGAAAACAGGCAGCCTTAAAATAAGCGCTGCCCATTATCCAAACATATTCTCTGTACCTTATTGCAGAAATGATTCTTCATTTCCTCTTTCCACCCGCCACTCCCATAAATACTCCAGAGCGGCTCACCATCCATATCCATTCTAAGCGGATAATTTGCTTCTATAAAGTCCAGACTCATCTCTTTCCCCTGCTCCCTTGCAGCACAAAGGAGCCGATCTGCGCATTCTTCTGCCATGTCCTCCAGCCCTTTACAGACCGCAGACCTTCCCATATCTCCCAGAATATCCTCCGCTGCCTGGGCAATATGAAAATACAATTTAATAAATAATGTTCCGAATCCGGATTTACCCTGTGCCTGGGCCAGTTGCTTCACTGGCCCGGAATATTCCGGATCATACTCCTCAAAACATACTGCCCGAAGTTCCTCCGGCAGTGTCTCCGGCCGAAGTACCACATTAAATGCACAATATTCATCTTCCGGCTGAGTCTGTGTCTTCGCCAGATTTACTTTCGTGTATCCAAATGCATAATGTCCGTAACAGGCCCGATGGAATTCCTCGCAGTAAATACGTCCGATTTCCATTACCCCGTATTCCTTCCACAGGGCGGCCATCGGGCAGTACAGCGTATGTGATACCCTCTCCTGGGGATTCAATTCCTGGAGTTCACGTTTAAAACGGGGATCTGGAGGAAGATCTGCTCCTACGGCAAACAGACTATGCATATTGATCTTTACATTCGCATCCAGATGGCGTGCTCTTAAGGCCTCTGCCCGGTCTCTTCCAAACCGGCGTGTTCCCTCCCTTAATGCCCGTTCTCCTTTTTCTCCGCACTGTTCCAAAAGACTTTTGCCCAGAAATGCATATAGCAATGTATAATGATCTGCCAGATTCATAATCTGCATTTCGTTCAATGTATACTTCATAACCAGCCTCCCTTTTGCAGACATTCGTCAAATACATGCAGGAAACACTGTCTGAGGATCCGATCTTCCCTCAGCTCCTCCATCCGGCAAAACGGAAAAAATTCCATAAGGAAATCCTCATCCAGACTTCTCCCCACATGATCCGCCTTTTTTATTAAGGTTTCTGCCATGATCTCTGCGCCATTTTTTATTCCATACGTGACAGCAGCCACCACCTCTGCGTCCTTTTCCTCTTTCATTACCTCTATAAAGCACCTGTATAATAAAAGAGTGCTTTCTTCAACTGGAATTTCTCTTATGATACCATTCCCATCGCCAGTTCCCTTTTGTGTTTCATTCTGGTTGGCTGTACGGCAATACATAGCCATAACACATCTGTCATCTCTCCTGCACGTTTTGCTGTTTGAAACATTCGCCTGGCCAGCCCCTTCTCCGTATCCATCCATAAGAGCATGCAGATACTCCTCGCAATAAAGCCGCCCGGCTTCCTCTCTGCCCCTGTCTCTCCAGTTTTTCTCTAAAGGACAGCTGTATATTTCCCATAGCTGTGCTTCTGGCGTATCCCTTACAGTTTTCTTTAAAGTCCGGGGATCCTTCCAGCACCCATCCTCAGCTGCCATAAGATTATGGAGATCCGTCCTCACTCCACTTCCCATATACTGCTCCCGAAGCCTCTTTCCCTTTTTCTTTCCATAAGCGGCTACCGCTTTGCGCACGATCCCCATTCCATTTCTGCCGCATCGCTCGATCAGAGCACCAGCTATTTCCCCATACAAAATTCCAAACCCATCAGACCTAGTCTGATATCCAAGTTCATTTTCGCTATGCATAGGTTTTCCTCCACATCTGTCAATTTTCTACCACCAGGTCTTTCACTACTTTTTCATTGGCCGGTTCCAGCACAATGTCCTCCCCTGTCAGAACTGTGTTGCAGGCAAGACGTACCTTCCCGTTAACCTTAACAGCACATCGTCCGCAAATCCCCTGTCCACATGCACTATGCATATAAAAGCTCAGGCTTCCATCCTGGGTATCCCCGATTTCCTCCAGAAGGTTCATGACCGTTTTCCTCGCTTCTTTATGAAATTCCACATGAAACGTATCGTAATGGGGACTCATATCTGTCTCTGGATTCCACCGGTAAATTTTTACTTCCATCTATTTCTCCTCCATATTTGCCATTCCAAGATCCTCTTCCAGGATAAACGTTTCGTAATCTACCTTTTTTTCCGGACGCAGTGGTACCCTTGTTACGATCGGAGTTCTTGTCTCCAGAACATCCTTTCCACCGTCCAGATGGCTGATGATCCGTTTCTGCCAGTGCTCATTGTCAATATAGCTGTAATCCTCCCGTAAATGAAGTCCACGGCTTTCCTTTCTCATTCGGGCCATTCCAGCCGCCACACGGGAACATAAAAGAGTATTTTCCGCCTGCAGCATACGGATCAGCTCTCTGTTATACACCAGGGTTTTATCCGCGATTTCCACGCTTTCCAGATCTTTTTCCAGTCTGTCATATGCCTGGAGTCCTATATTCAGGCTCTCTTCATTCCGCCAAAGCCCCAGAGTCTTATCGGAAACACTTTCCATCTGCGCAATAAGGTCCCCCAGACGGCATCCTCCCTTTTGCTCCAGCCTTCTTTTTATCCCCTCCGTTATCATGCTTACCGAATCTCGGCTGCTCTCCACTTTTTCTTCCAGAGCCGCGCGTTCTGCCGCCACGGTACCAGCCTTATATCCCTGCACCAGCATCTCCGTCACCGCATCAGCTACGCGGTTTGCGCCGAAGACACCGCTGGCACATTCGCCTGCCGCAAAAAGACCTGGAACACCCGTATCCATATTTTCGTCTACCAGAATCCCTCCCACGCTATATTCACTGGAAAGTCCCACCTCAATGCGTCTCTTTTCTTTTACCAGCCTTTTATATTCCAGAATATCGTTTCCATGGTACTTTCCCCTGGGATAAAAACCGTCAAAGTGATCCATCAGAGCATCAAACATCCGATCAATTTCCTGGTCTGTAAAACGATGGAAATCGAAATAGATGCCTCCATTCTCCGTTCCCCGTCCTTCCCTTATAGCCTTTCCGTAATAATAAATATGTACCAGCTTGCACATCTCGCTCGTTTTTTCCATTTCTCTCAACTGATTGGGAATTTCTATTTTTTGGCCGAACCGGTCCACGGGATCATAATCAAACGCATCCCTGAATGTGCATATAACTGGAAGGATTGAGCCACGCATCTCATTGGGCTCCACAGCAGTGATCAGAAACAGCATAAATTCCATATCTGCCAGCCGGGCTCCTGCCCGATAAGCCATGGCCTGACCATCTCCAGTCATATCGGAATTCGTATTTTTCAGGGAATAGGGCTGATACCCACCTGTTCCAAGGACTACTTCCTTAGCTTCAAACTGCAGAAGGCATCCCTCATATAAATCCATTCCCACAGCCCCGGTCACCCTGTCTCCATTTTTCAAAAGTCCTATGATCATAACATCTTCATACAGACGAATGGAGCCTTCTTTCTCTACTCCCTTTAAAAGAGAACGTCCCATGCCTCTTCCCGATACATCCCAGTTCCCCGGGCGGTAAAACTTATAATGCTGTCCAGCCTCTCGCCCCCACTCCCTCACCTCGTACACAATACGGGGACTTTCCTCCACAAACTGTTCCACCATATTCTGGTCGCTTAAATTAAATCCATCATTACAGATGGACCGGAATAATTCTTCCTTTGTGAAGGATGGATCCGCCTCTGGAATATGATATTCATAAAAAGCACTTTCTCCGTCCATGCCGTAAGAGCCGCCGATCATAATTGTATTTCCGCTGTTTCCAATCTTTCCCTTGGAAACCAGAACCGTGTCTGCACCTTTCCGGGCAGAAGCCACCGCCGCTGTACAGGCAGCTCCTCCACCGCCGATAACCAATACATCTGTAAAAACTTTTTCTTTAATCGTTACCATTTAGAACATCTCCTCCCGTACCGTCTGTTCTTTCTTAAACTCCTCTGCTGCCATGATGATCCGTTTATGGTCTTCATACAGTTTTTCTGCCGTTCTCAAAAGTACCTGTGCAGCCATGCTGACACCTTTCCGGGCGATAGAAGAACCGCAGCAGGATGTGTACAGCCATGAATGGCCCGGTGACCCTATCACCGTAGATGCAAATGAAAATACGCCTGTGGGCACGCGCCAGCTAGCATCCCCCACATCCGTAGAAACTGCCATTGTCTCTCCTTCCCGGTAGAACCCATCGTAAATTCCTGTATGGAGTCCCCGGTACACCTGTCCATCCAGATGATACTCCGAATGCGCCTTTCTCTTTAATCCCTCTGCTACATTTTCAGAAATTCTTTCTGCAAACCGATACTCCTCTTCCGTCCAGACAGGTGCTCCCGTCTCTTTCATGGATTCCAGAAGGACTTGTTCCAGGACCTTGTTCCGAAGCACATCCGAGCAGTCCGAAACTGTCTCCGTTTCAAAAGTGGTTTCTGTCATAATCGACGCTCCCAACGCCAGATTCTGTATCCTCGCCTTTAAAGTCTGAACACTTTCTCTGTTTTGGGCGCGTATGGTATACCAGACCTGGGCGCTCTTTGGAACCACATTGGGCACTTCACCGCCGTTGGTAATAACATAATGGATACGCACATCCGGAGTAACATGCTCTCTTAAATAATTGGCTCCAACATTCATCAGTTCTACCGCATCCAGAGCGCTCCGGCCATTGTAGGGATCAATAGCGGCGTGGGCAGTTCTTCCCGTAAACGAAAACTTCCCCGACCATACCGCATTACTGGTTCTTGCCCATACATAATTCACGTCATTCGGATGGCAGGACAAAAGGACATCACATTCATCAAAGAGTCCGGCTTCCGCCATCCGTCCCTTTCCGATCAGAAGCTCTTCTGCGGGACACCCAAAAACAGTGACTTTTCCTTTAACCTGTCCCTTTTGTATATCCTGTGCAATCGCAAGGCCACCTCCTGTCACAGCGGCAGCCAGGGCATTATGACCGCATCCATGGCCAGCGCAGGGGACTTTTTCATAGATCTTCTGCTCATGGGATACTGCCTGGCTTAGTCCAGGCAGGGCGTCATACTCTGCCAACAGCCCGATATGAGGGTGACCGCAGCCATATTCTGCCACAAAAGCGGTCTCCATCCCTGCCACGCCTCTTCTGACTGTAAAACCGGCTTTTTCAAATATGTCCTCCAGGTATGCCGAAGATCTGTATTCTTTTAATCCAGTTTCCGCGTATCCCCATATCGTGTCGCTGATTTCTCCAAGAAATTTCTCATTTGCTTTGATCCATATCATTCCCTCGCTGGTCATGTTCCATCTGTCCCCCTTCTATTTTTTCGCTTTTTTCCTAAAGAGTGGCGTTATCATGGTTCCGTCTGTACGCGCAACACCAATTCCGGTAATTGCCAGTACAATTCCTGTCAGGGCGCACATCCACGTCAGAGGCATGTACATCCAGTATTCTCCTGGCGTTATACCCAGAGTAGTTGTAATAAACGCTCCCGCCATTCCCCATGGGATCAGCGGAGCACTGATCGTTCCTGTATCCTCAAAGGTCCTGGTAAGATTCTTTTTATGCAGGCCATATTCTTCGTAGATCGGACCTACCATTTCTCCCATAACGGGGTACGTTACATAATAAGTTACCGCGATCAGAATAAATACAGGATGCATGATCGTGCAAAGGATCATCAGTTGTCTGGGTGTCTTTGCAAAGCTTTTTACCTTTGAAAAAATCACCTCTACTGCCCCTGTGGCCTTAATGGGAGCGCCAAATACGCCTGCTGCCAGAACCAGGCCCACGGTAGAAAGCATACTGCTGATTCCTCCGCGGTTTAAAAGTCCATCTACCAGTGCTGTTCCTGTTTCCTGTTTATAACCAGAAACAACTGCTGCCATAGCCGAAGAAAGATCTGTCCCCTGACATACGATTGCCAGGACAATTGCAGATGCAATTCCAGCTGCAAATGTAGGCAAACATGGTTTTTTCATTAATATTAAAATTAGAACAATGATCGGAGGAACAACCATGATCGGGTTTATTACAAAGTTTGCCTGAAGAGTATCTAAAATAACTGTATATTCTTCGTTCTGGATCGTACCGCCGCCAAACTGCATTCCTAAAATCAGATAAAGAACCAGGGATACGATATAACCTGGAACTGTTGTATATAGCATGTGGCGGATATGTTCTGTTAATTCTACGTTGCAGGAGGCTGCTGCCACGATTGTAGAATCTGATAACGGGGACATCTTATCTCCAAAAAAGGATCCCACTACAATCGCCCCTGCCACATAAGGAAGGGGAATACCAAGACCGAGGGCTACGCCCATAAGCGCTACTCCAAGAGTAGACAATGTTCCCCACGATGTTCCAGAAGCCACAGACATAACAGAACAGGTGATACATGTGAGCACCAGAAAAAATCTGGGGTTCATGATCTTCATACCATAGTACATGATCGTTGGTATCGTTCCCGAGATCATCCAGGCCCCCACCAGCATTCCAATCTCCATCAGAATGATTACAGGAACTCCCATCTGTCTAATTCCTATGGAGATCTGCTCTTCAATTTTGTTCCAGCTGGTTCCGCAGAAAAGAACCGCAATTATGCTGACTGCTGTTGATGAAATAAATAAAACCAGCGTCGTGTCCAGCTTCAAAAACAGCTTTCCTATAATGATCACTAGTAAGGCCACTCCTACCATAAGCAGCGCCTTTTGTACACTTACCTTCTCTTTTGCTTCCTGCATAGTAACCCATCCTTTCTTTTGAATCCTTCCCATTGTCAGACAATACAGATGTCCTCCTTTTTCCACCTGCTTTATAGTGCCTGCTGCTAATCTAAAATACAGCAATTCCCATGCCAAGCCATTTTCATTATATCTGTTTCCTGCCTCTATCTTTATTTTCGACATTTTCAGATATTTTTACGCGCAAAAAATGGTTTAATTGATTGCAAAAACCAATTAAACCATTTTATTAATCCATTTATGTCTATTTATATCTTTTTCCTTCCCAGTTTCTCTCTTCCACCTTCTGAAATCTGTGTGCCTCCACGACCTTTATATATCTCAACAAGCCCTGCTGATTTCATTTGTTCCAGACACTGGCGAAGCTCTGCTTCTGTCAGAAAAACCCCATACTCCTTTATTTTCTCTGCCAGCCCTTTCCTTCCAATCTTTTTCCCCTCTTTTCTATACCAGTCCAGACATTCAAGGATCACTGTTTCTGTTTCCACTCCGGCAACCGGATCATCTCCACTCTTCTTTCCATTTCTCATCATATATTCTGGAAAATCAGAAGCATGAATATTCTCCCCTTCCAGGATAGAAAGATAAGAAACCACGTTCTGGAGTTCCCGAACATTTCCAGGCCAGTCATATTGTTCCATAAACCGTATTGCGTCCTGGTGAATATTTTTTTTAATCCTGTTCTTTTTAAAAAAGTGAAGAAGCATGTCCGATATATCCCCAGGTCTTTCACGCAGCGGAACTGTCTGGAGAATCAGGGTATTCAAACGGTAATAAAGATCTAATCGGAATTTTTTCTCCTCTACCAGCTTTTGAAGATTACAGTTGGTTGCGGATATGATCCGTACATCAATAGGAATCACCTGACTTCCTCCAACCCGTACCACCTCCTGTTCCTGAAGTACCCTAAGAATTTTAGCCTGGAGATTCAGAGAAATATCTCCGATTTCATCCATGAATAAAGTTCCTCCACTTGCCATCTCAAAAATCCCAGCCCGGCCTTTTTTACTGGCTCCTGTGAAAGCTCCCTCCTGGTATCCAAATAACTCGCTTTCCAGAAGTGAATCTGCCAGGGCAGCACAATTAAACGCAATAAAGGGGCCATTTTTTCTTTGGGATGCTTGATGGACCGCCTGGGCCAGCAACTCCTTTCCCGTTCCACTTTCTCCCTGGATCAGTACTGGGAAGTCTGTATTGGCAAACCTTGCTGCCTTGTTTTTCAAAGCCTCCATCGCCCTGCTGGAACCTATTATATCGCTGAAGCTGTATTTTAATTCACTTCTGCCACTTTTCTCTCCCCCATATTTTGCATAAAGAACCCGGATTCTTTCAAAATTTTTAATAGTCAGAAGGCTGCTTTCCAAGGCTCCTTTAGAAAAATATCTCCATGTAACCAGATATTTTTTCCCACCTCTCAGCAGAAGCACATCTTCTATATCCTGTTTAGTTCTGGACACCATCTCCAGTTCCGGGATCAGGTTATAAATATTTCTCTGAAGTGTGTATGTATATGACCTCCCCGAAAACTCCTGGGCCATCGAATTCAGCAGGACAATTTCCTTTTTCTCATCCAGAAAAAAAGCCGCTTCTGGTATTCCCTCAAGAAACTGCCGGAGATTTAATCCTGATCCATGTCCATTCCTTGTGAGTTCCGCGATTCCCCGGTTTACAGAGATCACATTTTTTCCATATGCAAAAATCCTTTCAATCGTCTCACTCTGAAGACAGTCCAGACGGCTAAAAATCTCAATAAGTGTCAAAGGATCCGGGCGGCGTTCTCCTATATCAATGATTCTTTTTATATACGGCGGTACAATGGCTAATTCGTTGGGGGTAATTGCCAGAGTAATATCCGAATAGTCCTCTGCACAGCCTGGATAATACGGAATCAGTTCAATATTCTTCACATCCAGGGCATACAAAAGGGCCACCGTCTCCATTGCAAATTCGCGTGTGTGATTTACAACAATCGCCCTTGACTCCCCTTCTGTTCCCATTAAACGGTCATAAGTATCCCTCGGGATTGTCAGATTTAAAACGATGATCTCCGTCCCCTCCATAAGGAATGGGGCAATCCACTTGGCAACCTCATCGCTGATCGCAACCACCAAATCACAGTTGATTCCACTAATGGAATTCTCACTGACTACCAGCAGGCTTACGTCCGCATATTCCCCAATCAATTCGGTCAATTGAATCCTTATGGTTTCCGATACCCGCCTGCGGGTACATGCAATTATTACCTTTTTTCTCGTCAACTTCAGCCATCCTCCCCAAAATGCTCCCGTATCCGCTCCTTCAGATGCCGCACATACGCCTCGCCTGTTTCTCCTAATCCCCGGTCCCGGGAGTATATATAGCTTAAGACCAGCGGATCAAAAGGCAGAGGCACCGTTACCACGCCGTTGGCCTCATTGTACTCCCTGGAATGGGGGAACACCAGGCTGAAGGCATTGGTACTGGCCACAAGAGAAATCCTGGAAACGCTGGATTCCACCAGGATCAGCTTATCCGGATTCACCACACTGGACCAGGGCGTCCAGTTCAGGTTTCCCCCGTTTCCATCTATATAGGCTGCATAGGGATAGTTTTTCAATTTTGAAAAGTCAAAGGGAGTTTCCTTTAAAAGGGGATGGTCCTTGGACAGCTGTACGGCAAAGACCGCCTTTGCCACATCCCGATACTCCAGGTGGAACAGACTGCAGTACCGGTTGAAATCCGCGTAATGGCCCCTGGTATCGATGGTAACCACCAGATCGCAGAGATCCTGGTGCAAAAGCTCCAGCATCTTTCTCCCGGTGCCTGCCGCACAGGACAGATCGATCTTATCATACCCCTGGTAATCCCGGCATAGATCCTGGAAGGCTTCAAAGGCCGGATGGTACATGGGATAGACCAGCCGGAACCGGCAGGAGGTCCCTTCCTCTTTTCCCGCGTCAGCGATCCCCTTTAAGTGTCCCATGATCACCGACGCTTCCTTCTCCAGCCTGGCTCCGGCAGGCGTCAGCTTCATTCCGGCAGAAGTCCGCTCAAAGATCGGGAAGCCCAGCTCCTGTTCCAGGTTTTTTATGGCGCTGCTCAGGTTTGGCTGGGACAGGAACAGATTTTTTGCTGCCCTGGACGCAGAGCCGCACCGGGCGATCTCCAGAACGTATTGAAGCTGCTGTATGGTCATGATGCATTCCCCCTCCTTTTTGCTGTTCTCTATTATATCTCTTCTTCACTTTAAAGTCCATCGCTGGAATTTATAGCCGCCTATAAATAAAACATATTTGTGATATATCCATCCAGACAGTATACTTATACCCAAAATGGCACAATGCTTTACAGGAATTGGAGGTTGTTCTTATGGATAATGCACAAATCATCCGCAATGCTGTCCGTGAAAAGGCACAGATTATCACCGGGCTCAACCGGTCCGTATGGGAATATGCCGAACTGGGCTACCAGGAAACGAAAAGCGCGGCGGCCATCATAAAAGCCCTGGAGGACGACGGCTTTACAGTAACTAAGGAGCTGGCCGGGATCCCTACGGCGTTTAAAGCCGTCTGGGGAAGCGGTTCTCCCGTGGTCGGCATCCTGGGCGAATACGATGCCCTTCCTGGCCTGAGCCAGAAGGCCGGCGTTGCCGCGCCGGAGCCGGACGAGGGGCATACCACCGGACACGGCTGCGGCCACTGCGCCCTGGGAGCCGGAGCCGTGGGAGCCGCCATGGCTGCAAAGGCGTATCTGGAGCAGAGCAAAAAGCCCGGCACTCTGGTATTTTTCGGCTGTCCCGCAGAGGAGCAGGGCTTCGGAAAGGGCTTTATGGCCAAGGCCCGCTGCTTCGACGGAGTGGACATGATGTTCACCTGGCATCCGGCAGACCAGAACGTTCCCATGGGGACCCGCATGGTAGCCAACTATAAGGTCCGCTTTGACTTCACCGGCATTTCCGCCCATGCGGGCGCAGCCCCGGAAAAAGGCCGGAGCGCCCTGGACGCCTGCGAGCTGATGAATGTGGGCGTCAATTACATGAGAGAGCATGTGATCAGCGATGCCAGGATCCATTACGCCTATCTGGACAACGGCGGCGAAGCTCCCAACGTGGTCCAGGACCATGCCTCCCTGCTGTATTTTATGCGCGCTCCTAAGCTGGCCCAGAGCAGCGAGATCCTGGCCCGGATCAAAAAGATCGCCCAGGGAGCGGCTCTTATGACTGAGACCGAGGTCAAGGTCAGAGTCCTGGGCGGCTTAAGCGACGTGATCCCCAACCCCACCGCCTTCCAGGTGCTTTCCGATGCCTATGTGGAAATGGGAGGCCCCGAATTTGACGAGGAGGATTACGCCATTGCCAGAAAATTCCTGGCCATCCTGCCGGAGGACGCCAAAAAGGCTATGGTACAGAAGATGGCTGTCCTCCACAAAATGACGCCGGAAGAGTTTGAAAAGCGGCCCTTAAATTCCGTTGTGATCCCTTACAGCCCCCTGATGCGCCAGAAGGTGCTGACCGCCTCCAGCGACGTGGGCGATGTAAGCTACCTGGTTCCCACCGCCCAGCTTACCGCCTCCGCAGCCATCCCCGGCACCGGACACCACACCTGGCAGTACACCGCCCAGGTGGGCACCTCCATCGGCGGAAAAGCCTGTCTTGCAGCCGCAAAGGCCATTGGACTGGCTTGCACCAGGATCTTTGACGACCCGGCCCTGGCTGACCAGGCCAAAAAGGAGCTGCTGGAGGAGACCGGCGGCGTTTACGTATCCCCGATCCCCGACGACCTTACCTATGTGGACGCCATGTAATGAAGGAGGAACACAGATGACCTTTAATGAAATCATGAACAGTCCCCTGCTCTACGGACTAGTGGGGCTGGGAATCGCCTATATTATCCTGTTTTGTCTGATCACGCTGAAAAAAGCCTACAAACACGCCCTGGAGCTGGGGATCACCAAAGAAAAGCTCAAACTGGTGATCACCTCCTCCGCCATTTATTCTGTCGTTCCGTCCATTTCCATCGTCATCGGCCTTTTCAGCCTGGCGTCGGTCCTGGGCGTGCCCTGGTCCTGGTTCCGCCTTTCCGTGGTGGGCTCTGTCACATACGAGCTGATGGCAGCCGACATGGTGGCCACCGGAACCGGCTATGAGTCCGTGGCAGCCTTAAACGCCGCCGGAGATGCCTCTGTGGTCGGCACCGTTATGTTCGTTATGAGCATCTGCATCATGGGCGGCCTCATTGCCATCCTTTTATTCGGCAAGCGAATCCAGATGGGGCTGACCAAGGCCAGAAGCAAGCACGGAGAACTGGGGGCCCTGATCACCGGCGTTCTTTCCCTGGCCATCATCGAGGCCTTCCTTCCCATGCAGTTAATGAAGGGCAAGGTACACCTGGCCGTTGTATTTACGTCCTGCATCATCGTTCTGATCCATTTACAGATCATCAAGCGGTTCAAATGTCTGTGGCTCAGGAACTTTGTCATGGCAAACACCCTGCTCCTGGGCATGGCGTCCTCGCTGGTCTGGATCAAGATACTTGGTTAATTTAGGAGGAACACAATATGGATAAAAAATACGAAGACAGTATTCACCGGACCGGACGGATCGGCATCA
This sequence comes from Alitiscatomonas aceti, assembly GCF_025567195.1. NCBI lineage: Bacteria > Bacillati > Bacillota > Clostridia > Lachnospirales > Lachnospiraceae > Alitiscatomonas > Alitiscatomonas aceti. Next base: position 69,284 of record NZ_JAOQJF010000006.1, read on the forward strand.
TCATCGGGATCATACTCATGCTGGGGATCCCGGCGGTCATTTCCAGCGTATACGACGTATGGCCGGAAAGCGCGGCCCAGGTCATCACCGCAGGCAGCGGCCTGCTGGCCGTGTTCATTCCCACCTGTATCGCCGAGGTATTCAGCTATACCCCGATCCTGGGCTCCTCCGCGTATATCACCTTTCTGACAGGCAATGTCATGAACCTGAAGGTCCCCGTTGTGGTAAATGCCCAGATCATGTCCGACACAGCCTCCGGTACAGAAGAAGGAGACGCAGTGGCCACCATCGGCGTAGCCGTGTCCTCCATCGTCACCACCCTGATCATCGCCGGCGGCGTGCTGCTCCTGGTGCCCTTACGTCCCATCCTCACTAGCCCCACGGTGCAGACGGCCACCACCTATCTGCTCCCGGCTCTGTTCGGCGGCATCTTTTTAAGCTTCGTGAACAACGACTGCGGCGACTATGTTGCCAAAGGAAAGCCGCTGACCATGATCCTCCCGCTCTTAGTGGTGTTCGGCGTCAACGCCGTGTTCCCTCTGGCAGGAATGGAGGGCTTTGTGGTGCTGATCTGTATGGTCCTCACGGTACTCTGCGCCGTTGTGCTCTATAAGGCCGGGATCATTAAGATGACTCCAAAGGAAAAGAAGAAAAAAGCCTGATGCAAAAGGGGCTGTTGTAAAGCCGAATCCGCGCTTTTACAACAGCCCCTCTTTTTTATTCCTTTTTCTCGGGCTTACGCAGGCCCCTGGTATTTTTCTCCACCAGCCGCCTGGTCACCATGACCATATGGCCGCAGCCCAGGCATTTCAGCCGGAAGTCTGCGCCCACCCTCAGGACCTCCCATTCCTGGCTTCCGCAGGGATGGGGCTTTTTTAATTTGACGATATCTCCTACTTCATACTCCATCGGATCCCTCCCTATGTTTCCTGCCCGTCCTTTACTGCCCGAGCGCTGCACGGATCTCCTTCCGCACATCTTCTCCCAGAGGCGGGAGCTTCAGAGCTGCCAGGCTGCTGTCCAGCTGGGCCGTACTGCTGGCCCCGACCAGAACAGAAGTCACCTCCGGCCTCCGTAAGATCCAGGCCAGGGCCATCTGGGCCAGGGTCATGCCGCCCGCTCTGGCAATGTCGTTTAACTTCTTTATTTTTCCCAGTGTCTCCGCATCCAGATATCTGGCTGCCACGGTGCTCCCCTCCCGGGCCGCCCGGGAACCGGCCGGGATCCCCCGGAGGTATTTGTCCGTCAGCGCACCCTGGGCCAGAGGCGAAAAGCAGATGCAGCCCACGCCATTCTCTGAAAGGACGGGAAACAGGCCGTCCTCCGCCTGGCGCTCCAGAAGGTTGTAGCGCACCTGATGGATCAGGCACGGCGTATGGTTCTCCCTTAAAAGCTTCACTGCCGCAGCAGTCTGCTCCGCATTATAATTGGAGATTCCCACGTACAGAGCCTTTCCCTGGCGCACCATATCGCTTAAGGCCTCCATGGTCTCTTCCAGGGGCGTTTCCGGATCCGGCCGGTGATGGTAAAAAATATCCACGTAATCCAGGCCCATGCGCCTTAAGCTCTGATCCAGGCTGGCCATGAGATACTTCCTGGAGCCCCAGTTTCCATAGGGCCCCTGCCACATATCGTACCCGGCCTTGGTGGAGACGGCCAGCTCGTCCCGGTACGGTCCCAGACAGTCCTTTAAGGCCCGGCCAAAGTTTTCCTCTGCCAGCCCCCTGGCCGGATGGCCGTAATTGTTGGCCAGATCAAAGTGGGTGATGCCCCGGTCGAACGCATGGCACAGGATCTCCTCCTGCTCCTTAAGAGTCTTTTCAGTCCCGAAATTCTGCCACAGTCCCAGGGACATGGCAGGAAGCTTAAGGCCGCTCCTTCCGCAGCGCTTATATTCCATTCCTACGTAACGCCGTTCTGACGGCTGATACATACCCGGTCACTCCTTTCTGTCCCGGAGCTTAAACTCCGGCCGCGTCTCCCAGGATCTCTCCAATGGGACCGCTGATCACCAGATCCGCCCGGCTGTCCATGGGCGTCACGGATTTATTGATCAGCACCAGCTTTTTCCCCCAATAGTAGTCGATGAGCCCGGCCGCCGGATACACCGTTAAAGAGGTTCCTCCAATGATCAGGACATCGGCATTGGAAATATAATAAACGGCCTTCTGGAGCGTATGCTGGTCCAGCCCCTCTTCATAGAGGACCACATCCGGCTTGATAACACCGCCGCAGATACATCTGGGAACGCCCTCTGACTCCAGGACCGCCTCCAGGCCATAAAATTTCCCGCATTTTGTACAGTAATTCCTGAGCACCGAGCCGTGCAGCTCCAGTACCTCCCGGCTCCCGGCCTTCTGATGGAGGCCGTCGATGTTCTGGGTGATCACCGCCCGGAGTCTTCCCTCCTGCTCCAGCTTCGCCAGGGCCTTATGGGCCCGGTTGGGCTCTGCATCGGGGAACAGCATCTTATTCCGGTAGAACCGGTAAAATTCCTCGGGTCTTCTCATATAGAAGGTGTGGCTCAGAATGGTCTCCGGCGGGTATGCATACTGCTGGTTATACAGACCGTCGGTACTCCGGAAATCCGGGATCTTGCTCTCGGTGGACACGCCTGCACCGCCGAAAAATACGATATTCTCACTCTCAGAAAGCCACTGCTTCAAGGTTTCGCGCTCTGTCATCTCTGGCACTCCTTTCCCCGGGCCGAACGCCCGGAATGGATCCTCAGCCCCCGGAACAGCCCTTAAACCACCTCGTCCAGAAAAACTCCGTGGAACGGCTCGATATACTGGCCGTAAGGAACGTTTTCCACCTGCTCCGGCAGGGCATACCCGAACAGCCACTGGGTCAGCTCTGCGATGGTGAACACCTCCATTTTTCCCTTGGCAATGAACCTGGATTCCTGGATGATCTCAGAGCCGCTCTTATTTAACTTCCAGATCCATGCACCCTGGTTCTGGGGAATAAACAGGTCATGGATCCCGATCTCAACGGTCACCTCATCCTCCGGACACGCCTCTGAAAGGCGGATATTTTTTACAAATTCCGGCATACATACGATCCGGGCCATGATGGCCGGCTTTGTGCCCGCCAGGGTCCGGTAGCGCTCCCCTGTATACAGGTACCGCATCTCCCGTTCCTTAAGCCCCCATTCGCTTTCCATGCCAATGAACCAGTCGTCCTCATAGATCAGGTTTACAAAGCCGTTCTCGCTCTTCAGCTCCTTTTCCATCCGTTCCAGGTAAGCCGGATCCCGGACGGCGAACACCTCATACTGGCGCTTTAGCCAGGCATTCTGCCAGTCGGCCAGCTCCTTATACAGGGCGCTTCCCTCCAGGGGCATCCTCCGAAGGTCCTTATTGTATCCCAGGACCCACCGGGGCTGGTCGAAAACAAACCGGAAATCATACGGATAATACAAGGATTCCCGGGCAGGCATCAAAAATGCAAAGGGCATCCGCTCCTCCTGCATGTCCCGCAGCATGGTCAGCAGCAGGCTCCTCATATGGCCCTTGTGACGCTCGCTGACCGCCGTTGCCACGCCTACGATATAGTCGCAGGTCCTCACATCCCCCCGCATGGAGACCGCGTAGGGATTCCTCTGGAGCATGGCCACGATCCGCCCCTCCTCCTCACAGACCAGGATCCGGTTGTCCTTTGTTTTTTCCTTATAATAATAGTCTCCGAAGGATACGGAATCCTCTGGAAACGCCTCGTTCCAGAGCGCTCTTGTCCTTCCTTTTTCTTCTGCTTCCAGATATCGGATCATAACCTGTTTTCTTCCTTCCCCCAGCCCTCCTCCGGCCACAGCTGCCGGATCCTGAATTTTCTGGCGAATTCCATGGGCTCATAGGACAGCTTGGCCTGGCGCAGCGCCGGAAGCCCCATGTCGTCCTCCCGGTTCACGATCTCCGCCTCGGGAAATTCATGGATCAGGAACTGCTGGTTGATGAACTGATAAAGCCCCCGGATCTCCGGATTCGCCTTTTCGATATGGATAATGGCCATTTTTTCTTTTTCGTTGTAGCTGCCGATGGCAAAGGCCTCCAGCCGGCCGTCGATGTAAATGCCGCCCATGTGTACATGGAACGCACTGCAGTTTCTTAATATATCGTGGATCCCTTCCACCTCATAGTCCAGGTGGCCCTCCACCTCCTGTCCCTTCTGGGCTCTCCATTTATCCAGGAACTGCCACACATCCAGACCGTCGGAGCAGCACAGGGTCCTGTACTCATACCGGCCGGCGTACTCTCTTTTTAAATAGTTGATGTGGTTTTTCTTCTTCCCCAGCTTTTTCCCGGATAAAACCTTCAGTGACTCCGCACTATAAATATAATCCCTGGCATCCGGAAGTTCTTCCACCGAATACCGGTCTTCTGGGAGCCTTAAATACTCCACCGCCTCCTCATCCGCCAGAAAGATCTCCAGCGGCAGATGGAGCTCCTCATTAAAATACTGCTCCAGCTCTTTAAAATAATGGGGCAGGTCCTCCAGGCCGCAGACCGGAAGGGCAGCGTAGTCCTTTCCGTCGATGTTCATGATCCAGAGGACAGCTTTTCCATCCCGTTCACAGAAACGGATGTGGTAATAGCCTCCCCAGAGAAAATTGTCCATGATCGTGCTGTCGCAGGTCCGGTCATGGCGCTTTCCATAATATCCTGCCAGCGTTTCCACATGCTCCGCACGGAAATTCTCAAATTTCAGATCCATAATCGTCCTTTCATGACAGCTGTGGCCCCAGGCGTCCGGCCAGTCCGGCCCGCAGCTCCATATATCCCCGGCGCCGGGTCTCCTTCCCCGGCATCCGCATATTCCGGGCGCGGCGGCGACCCCGTCCTCCCGGTTATCTCAGCGTTCATTTTATCACATTTTTCTGTGTAAGGGAAGGATAACAAAATTACTTTTTCCTATTGACTTTTAAAGGCCGGCGAGTATAATTTATTTTAGTAAATATCGCAATACGGAACTGAGTTTCATATTGTGAAACCTTGTACCGCATGACAGAATTGTGACCCGAATTTTTATATCCCTTTCCATTAAATAAAGCAAAGGAGAAACGAAATATGAACGAAGTTTTAGAAAAGATCCAGAAGATCGGTATCGTTCCGGTGGTGGTCCTTGATGACGCCAAGGACGCCGCCCCCCTGGCTAAGGCTCTCTGCGAAGGCGGACTGCCCTGTGCAGAGGTCACCTTCCGTACCGCCGCCGCTGAGGAGTCCATCCGCATCATGGCGAAGGGATTCCCGGATATGTTAGTGGGCGCAGGCACAGTCCTCACCACCGAGCAGGTGGACCGCGCAGTGAACGCCGGAGCAAAATTCATCGTAAGCCCCGGTCTGAACCCCACAGTAGTAAAATACTGTGTCGATAAGGGGATCCCGGTAACACCCGGCACCTCCAATCCCAGCGATGTGGAAATGGCCATCTCTCTCGGTCTTGATGTGGTGAAGTTCTTCCCGGCTGAACAGGCCGGCGGCATCAACATGATCAAGGCCATGGCCGCTCCCTATACACAGATGAAATTCATGCCCACCGGCGGCATCAACGCAAAGAACATCAATTCCTACCTGGCCTTCGATAAGATCCTGGCCTGCGGCGGAAGCTGGATGGTGAAAAAAGATCTGGTTGCAGCCGGAGAATTCGATAAGATCCGCGATCTGACAAAGGAAGCCGTCCAGACCATGCTGGGCTTTGAATTGGCCCATATTGGCATCAACTGCGAGAACGAGGAGCAGGCAGACCAGACAGCCTCTGCCTTCGACGGCCTCTTCGGCTTCACAAAGAAGTCCGGAAACAGCTCCGTATTTGCCGGAACAGCCGTAGAATGTATGAAAGCGCCGGGCCTTGGCGCAAAGGGCCACATCGCAGTTTCCACCAACTCCGTTGCGCGTGCGAAAAATTATCTGGAAATGATGGGCTATAAATTCAAAGAAGAAACCGCAAAATTCAAAGGCGACAAGCTGACCGCCATTTATCTGGAGGATGAGATCGGCGGATTCGCAGTACATTTAGTTCAGAAGTAAAGGAGAATTTTATCATGGCAAAGAGAGTTATTACATTTGGTGAGATCATGCTCCGTCTCGCTCCGGAGGGCTACTACCGTTTCGTTCAGGCCAACAGCTTTGGCGCCACCTACGGCGGCGGCGAAGCCAACGTGGCTGTTTCCCTGGCAAACTATGGCATGGACGCCGCTTTTGTTACAAAGCTTCCGAAGCATGAGATCGGCCAGGCCGCTGTCAACGAGTTAAGAAAATACGGTGTAGACACAAAGGACATCGCCCGCGGCGGCGACCGTGTGGGTATCTACTTCCTGGAGAAGGGCGCTTCCCAGAGACCGTCCAAGGTCATCTATGACCGTGCCCATTCCGCCATCTCCGAGGCTTCCCCGGAGGACTTCGACTGGGCAAAGATCTTTGAAGGCGCCGACTGGTTCCACTTCACAGGCATCACCCCGGCCCTCAACGACACCGTTGCCGGTATCTGCTTAGAGGCCTGCAAAAAAGCCAAGGAGCTGGGACTTACCGTTTCCTGCGACTTAAATTACAGAAATAAGCTGTGGTCCAAGGCCAAAGCCGGCGAGGTAATGGGCGAGCTGTGCAAATATGTGGACGTCTGCATCGCCAACGAGGAGGATGCTTCCGACGTATTCGGCATCAAGGCTGCCAATACTGACGTGACCACTGGTACTGTAAACCATGAGGGCTACAAGGACGTGGCAAAGCAGTTAGCCGACCGCTTCGGCTTCACAAAGGTCGCCATCACACTCCGTGAGTCCCTTTCTGCCAACGACAACAACTGGTCTGCCATGTTATATGACGGAACCGATTACTACTTCAGCAAAAAATACAAGATGCACATCGTTGACCGCGTAGGCGGCGGCGACAGCTTTGGCGGCGGCCTGATCTATGCATGCTTAAACGACTATGACGCCCAGAGCACCATCGAATTTGCAGTTGCCGCATCCTGCTTAAAGCACTCCATCGAGGGAGACATGAACATGGTTTCCGTGGACGAGGTTACAAAATTAGCCGGCGGCGACGGATCCGGCCGTGTTCAGAGATAATATTCCTGCTTCGCTGCCCATTTGCCAGTAAGGGCAAGTTTATTCCTCAATATATACTTGAAAACCTCCGGGGCCTGCCAGCCCCGGAGGTTTTTCATTTCCTATCTCTTCCTGGTGTCTGCGCAGGGCAGGCCTTCGGTCTATGCCTGCTGCGGCTCCCGCACCAGGCAGTACTGCTTCAGTCCCATATCCTTTTCCACGATCCCAAAGGTCTTAAAGCCAAAATGGCTGTAAAAGGACAGGTTCTTTTCATTGTGGGTCTCCAGGGAGATCAGCATCCGGTGGCTCTCTGAGTAGCGGATCACCTCGTCCATGAGGATCTCCGCTACCCCCGTATGCCTGGCCCCGGGGCTCACCGCCAGATAAATGATGTGCAGGCGGTTTTCCTGGTGGAGCTGGGCTGTCCACCGGGAATTCAGATAGTCCCGTCCCCGGATGAAATTCCAGAGGGTCTTTAAGCTCCTGTCTTCTTTGATCAGATACTCGTCTGTCTTTAAGGAGGCCCAGGCCTCTGTCAGATAAAAGCGGATGGGATCGTACTCCTCCGCCTCGTCAGAGACCACCAGAAGACCCTTTAACTCCGGGCTCTCCGCATAGATCTCACAAGTCTCATAAAATTCATTCAGATCGCATTCAAACAGCTCCGGCATCAGCCGCTTCCTGGTTTCCGGATCTGGGATCAGCGTATGATACAGCGGATCCTCCGCAAAGCACTCTGTCAGCATTTTCTGGAGTCTGGGCAGATCCTCTCTCTGTACTCGATACAACGCACTGGTTTCCATAATTCTTTCCTACTCCTCTTTCGCCTTTCTCAAGCCCTCTGTCAGCGTATCCACAGCCTGGATCATATACCGGATATCATCGTCAAAACAGCCCAGTGCCTGGCGCTCCATGGCCTTCAATGCCTCCAGCTCTGGCTCCACCCCTGTATTCCTGGTCCGTTCCTTTTCCATAAGGCTGCGGATCTGTTTTGACAGATCCAGATGATGGACGATCCTTCCGGCTCCCCACTGAAGCCGTTCCTTCTCCTGGTTCATCACATATTCAGTGAAATAGCGGTATACCTGATCGTCAAACTGGAAGGCATATTTGTTGTTATCCACCTGGTACAGGGCCTCCAGGGCGCCCCGGACGTTTTTGTCCTCCAACTGCCGGACCGCCTCACCCAGATACCGCAGATTGGTCTGGGACGCCTCGTGGGGGAATAAAACCTCATCGTGCCAGTTGAGCCGCACAAAATATCCCTGGGCCTTTTTAAAGAGATACAGAAGCTGGCTCTGGAGCCTTCTGTCCCGCTCCGGCTCCCCATTTCCGGTATTGGCCGTCCGCACAGCCTCGTAGACCTCCCGGGCCAGCCTCTCTCCCTCCTCCAGCTTCTCCATCAGGGTCTTTAATGCATTTTCGTCTTCCCGCCCGGTCACCGGGCGGACACTTTCTCTCAAGGCCCGGAAGGTCCGTTCCAGGTTCACCGGAGCCACGTTCACCCGGTCCAGGGCCATCAAAAGAAGTCCGTAAAGCTCGTGATGGAACCGGTATGCCGCCTCGTCGTAAAACTCGTCCCGGTCGAACTGGGAATGATAATGGGTCTCCATAAATCCGGCGCTGCTGAATTCATTGACCATGGACGGGATCCCGGAAATAGCCATGGAAAAATCGTCGGACCAGGTCTCGATGGGGCAGTGGACCCGCAGCCCCTGGGGATATACGTTCGTGGGATCCACCGGCAGCTTTTCCACAAATTCCTTTAAAAAGTCCTCATATTCATAAGTAGAACGGATGGCGTCCCAGGCATTGTGGGCGTAGGCCGGAAGCTCAAAATTCAGATCCGCAATGACCTTCCCCGGCCAGTCAGGCCGCAGCTTGAAGACCTGCTGCCAGGCTCCCGTGGACCAATCGTATTTGGAATTGACGATCCCCCATTCCTCCGCCGCCATGGCGCAGAACACCAGAGTCTTTCTGGGCCGATATCCGGTTTCCAGAAGAGCCCTGGCGATCCCCAGCATCATGGCCACCGCACAGTTATCATCCTGGAACCCGTCATAATAGGAATCATAATGGGCGCTTAAAAGGATCATGTCCTCCTCTCTCCCTGGGATCGTTCCCCATATATTATAGGACTCTGTCTGCTCCAGGATCCGGGAACTGGCGTCAAATTCCACCGTAAGCCGTTCTTCCTTCTGAAGCGCCTCTTTTAACACAGCCGCGTCCTTCTGGGAAATGGAAAACGCCGGAGCATCCTTAGGACCAGCAATGTCCTGGGCGTTCAGCGCCTCTCCGTCGATCTCCCCATAGCCGTTGTCCTGGACCGCGATCACTGCTGCCGCTCCTTTTAAATGGGCCTGGTACACAGGGAAGTTGATCCACCACTCGTCCCTCTGGTTAATGTCCACCAGAACCAGACAGCCGCGCACGTCCCGGCCTGCATAGTCCTGGGCTCCTCCCCGCCCCACATAGACCAGCGGAAATTTCTGAAAGCCCCCGGTCAAAAACTGGGTCTGATAGGCTCCCAGCTGAAAGACATGTTCCGCTCCCTCTGCGTCCCGAAAGCGCAGTACCGCCTTTTCAAATTCCCATCCGTCCAGACACAGCCGGTCCTTATGGATATCCTTCAGGCCGATGCGTTCCATTTCCTGCCTCAGCATTTCTCCAGTTTCAAACTCTGCCCTGGAGCCGGCGGTCCTGAATCCCAATGCCGGATTGCTTTTTATCCGTTCCATGGACTTGGCCAGACCATAGGAATAAGAAACGTCCACTGCCTCCAGATATTTTTGCTCCTGCTCTTTTTCCTTTTCGTTCACCTTGCCGCCTCCTTTGATCCTGTCAGCCGGAAGCACCTGCTGTCCGCAGGTTTCCCTGAGCTTCTGCAACAGAAGGTGCCCACAGTTTCCTGCGGACACCCTCTTATTCCCGCCTAATAAAAGCAGAGGATCGGTATTCCTTTGTATGCATGCTCAAAGATCACGGCTGCCGTTTTTGGCGGTATATTGATACAGCCATGGGAGCCGTTATTCTTATAGATCTCGCCGCCGAACTTACCGCGCCAATTGGCGTCGTGGAGTCCGATGCCGCCGTTGAAGGGCATCCAGTAAGAAACGGGACTTTCATAGGAGTAGGTTCCGTCTGCCCGCTTCGGCCCCCGCAGTACCCGGTCTCTTTCCTTATAATAAAGGGTGTAAAGTCCCTCCGGCGTGGTCCAGCCCCTGGACACGTTTCCTGTGACAATGGGCGCTTCTGCGATCAGAGTCCCATTCTCATACATGTAGATGTGCTGGAGGCCCATATCCACCTCCACATAGGTGGTCCCGAAATCGTTCCCGGTCCGGCTGGCCGCTGTGCGGCTGTACGCCGGTTCCCTGGTCTGGTTGGTGCCGTTCTGCACCATCCTGGTCAGAGCCACCGCTTCCTCTGCCTGGTTGATCTGCCAGCCGTAGTCGCCGTTTACAGACACCTGGCGTCCAGACGTACTGGTAAACGTATGGGGCTTTCCGTATGTATCATATTTATCGGCCAGATATTTCACATACTCCGCCACCTTCTGCTGGTTCACCTGGATCGCGGACCCGGAAACGCCGTCGATCCATTTGACCGCCTCCAGTCCCGGCAGGATCTCCTGCTGGTCGCCGAATACATAGGTGATATTGATATCCTTATACCGGTTTAGATTGGCGCACATCTGGTTCAGATCTGCGTTGTCTGAGGTGACCTGGACCGTCTTATAGCAGTCCAGATTTTCCACCTTTAAAAGCCGTGTCTGGGAGTTTAAGGCTTCCTTTACCGCGGCCATGAGCTTATCCATATCGATCTCTGTGCCCTGGACCTCTGGAACGATGGAAAATGCTTTTCCCTCCTCATAAGGAGTAATATACGCATCACTGGTGGGAGAGGCGTTCTTTACAAATGCCATGTTCTCCAGAAGCGCCCGGAGGGCTGCCTCGTCGTACTTAAGCTCTGCGTCCACCGTATACCGGTGCTCCACGCCGGGACCGCTGACTCTGCCGCCGTCGTTCTCCTCCTTCAGAATGGCCTCCAGGTCCCCGGTCACATCCACGGTATAGCCGATGGACGTATCGGTGATGACCTCCCGGACTCCCTCGGTATCCTCGATCTCCAGGGTATAGCCGCCGTTAAAATATCCCTCTATATACGCCTCGGCGTCGGCCGTCGTCATGCCGGACACCGGAACGCCGTTGATAATGGTCCCCACCACGAACCGGTGGAAATCCGTATCCACCGCCGCCATGGCCTGAAAGGACACGGCCGCCGTGGTCATAAGGGCCGCCGCCATGACGGCCAGAAGCTTTTCATTTCTCCTCATCTGAATCATTCCCTTCTGCGGGGATCATTTCCCGCTGTTTCCGATATCTCCGAGCGGAGTTTCCGGTTTTTCCGGCTCCCTCAGCGCCTCGGCCACTGCCGCCTCAGCCAGCTTTGCCGGGTCCAGAGGCTTTGCCGGACCCGATGCGGCTCTCTTTGTAATCGGAAGCTGGAGGTTTACTCCCATGGGGTTCACCACCACGCCCCTGGCGCCCTTGGCCAGGGCTCCTGTGATCTTATCCGCCGTCATCACCGATGCCTTAAAGAAATTTTCCCGATTGAACTTATTGAATTCCAGCATGTCCGTGAAGATCGGCTGGTAGGAATCCCCGTTCTGCTGCTTTAACAGCGGCACGCCGTTTTCCTCATTGAACGGAGCCAGGTAGGTTCCCTTTCCATAATCTGCCAGGATCTCCTCCTGGAGCTCCTGCAGCTCTTTGGGGAGCTTTTCAAATTTCTGTCTGCGGACCTCCTGCATAAAATAAAGTGCCGTCAGATGCAGTCCCGGATTCTCCACCCAGATCTGCCCCTCCTTTAAATTCTGTCCCGGACGGTTCACCAGATCCGCCAGCTGCAGCTTATACTCGTCCTCCATATAGCCGTTGAATACCAGGCAGTTGACGCCCATGGTAAACAGGTTGCTGTAAAAATGCAGGAACTGCTTGTTATCGATCTTTGCGATCTGGAGCGGGATCTTCTGATCCAGGAACCGCTGTCCCTCACGCTTGATATCTTCCTCCTTCTCATATAAGAAAACCTCATCGTCAAAGGTTTCCGGGTCACACATTACAAACGGCATCTTCGTGCAGAGGGACATGAGCACAAAAAGCTCCTTCGATGTGCTGAGTTTCTTCATCACTGCCAGTTTCTCCGCTTTTTCCTTGGTCTGCTTGCCCTGATCCATATTGATTCCCCTTCTGTCTTCTTTATTTACACGCCGCCGGAACCAATCGCTCTTTCTGCCCCGCCGCCGTTATATACAGAGACATTATATCGTCTGGGAGAACGGCTGTCAAGAAACAGAGTCCGGCGAAACTCCGGCATTTCCGGCATTTTCTCTTACGAAATTCTGACTTTTTTAACTTTCCCGACTCCCCCTCCTGGTCTCTCCGGTCCATTCCCCAAACCGCCTCCTGAAACTGTAAAGCCCCCTCCGTCCGCCGCATTCCTGTCGGCCTTCGGAGAGGGCTTTTTATGATTTAAAGGAGCAGTGCCGCCTGGTATACGATAAACGCCGCGATCCACGCCAGCACGCACTGGCCGGCCGCCATAGCAGCCGCCCATTTTCCGCCCAGCTCCCGCTTCACCGAGGCGATGGCCGCCACGCAGGGCGTATAAAGAAGGCAGAAAACCAGCAGGGAAACGGCTCCCGGAACCGTAAGGGTTCCCTGAAGCGCCTCCATGCTTCCAAACAGCACCGTCAGGGATGAGACCACGCTCTCCTTGGCCATGAAGCCGGAGATCAGGGCTGTGACGATCCGCCAGTCCCCAAAGCCCACCGGCAGGAATACCGGGGCCAGCACGCCCGCCAGAAGAGCCAGGATGCTGTCCTGGGAGTCCGCCACCATGTTAAAGCCCGTGTCAAAGTTCTGAAGGAACCAGATGGCAATGGTAGCCAGGAAGATCACCGTAAAGGCACGCTGGAGAAAATCCTTCGCCTTGTCCCACAGAAGATGGCCCACATTGGCTGCTCCCGGCATCCGGTAGTTGGGAAGCTCCATCACAAAGGGCACGGCCTCTCCCTTAAAGGAGGTCTTTTTAAAGATCAGTGCCATGAGGATCCCTATGAAGATCCCAAGCACATAAAGCCCGATCATCACCAGAGCCTGGTGCTCCGGGAAAAAAGCCTCTGTAAAGAAGGCGTAGATCGGAAGCTTGGCCGTACAGCTCATAAACGGCGTCAGGAGAATGGTCATCTTCCTGTCCCGCTCCGACGGAAGGGTCCGGCTGGCCATGACTCCCGGCACCGTGCAGCCGAAGCCCACCAGCATGGGGACGATGCTCCGTCCGGAAAGGCCCAGCTTTCTTAAGAGCTTATCCATAATAAAGGCGACTCTGGCCATATAGCCGCTGTCCTCCAGCAGCGACAGGAAGAAAAACAGTGTTACGATAATGGGAAGGAAGCTCAGAACGCCGCCCACGCCGCCAAAGATCCCGTCGATGACCAGGGACTGGACCACGCTGTTGACGCCTGCGGCTGTCATAGCCGTGTCTGCCATGGCGGTCAGCCCTTCGATCCCCGTCTCCAGGATTCCCTGTAAAAACGCGCCGACCACATTGAAGGTCAGCCAGAATACCAGCCCCATGATCCCGATAAAGGCCGGGATCCCCGTATATTTTCCCGTCAGGAACCGGTCGATCTGGCGGCTTCTGGTACGCTCCCTGCTCTCCCTGGGCTTGATCACTGTCTCGGAACAGACCTCTCCGATGTAGTCGAACCGCATCTGGGCCACTGCGGCCGCCCGGTCCATTCCAGTCTCCTCCTCAGTCTGTCTGGCGATCTCATCCAGGATCCGTTTCTCATTGTCCGTCAGCTTCAGCCGCTCCAGGATCTTTTCATCGCCCTCCATCACCTTGCTGGCCGCAAACCGCACCGGGATCTGTGCCTGGGCCGCATGGTCCTCGATCAAGTGCATGACTGCATGGATCCCCCGGTGGATCCCTTCCTCCTTTTTACAGAAGTCCATCTCCAGAGGCTTTTCCTGGTATCTGGCCACATGGACCGCATGGCGGACCAGCTCCTCGATCCCCTCTCCCTTGGCGGCGGAAATGGGGATCACCGGAACCCCCAGGGCCTCCTCCATCTCATTGACCAGGACAGAACCGCCGTTTTCCCAGAGCTCGTCCATCATATTTAAGGCCACCACCATGGGGATCCCCAGCTCCAGCAGCTGCATGGTCAGATACAGGTTCCTCTCGATGTTGGTGGCATCCACGATATTGATGATCCCCTTGGGCCTTGTCTGGATCACAAATTCCCTGGTGACGATCTCTTCGCTGCTGTACGGGGACATGGAGTAGATCCCGGGAAGATCGGTGATCAGCGTATCGTCATGGCCGCGGATCACGCCGTCCTTCCGGTCCACAGTGACGCCCGGGAAATTGCCCACGTGCTGCCTGGATCCAGTCAGCTGGTTGAACAGCGTGGTCTTTCCGCAGTTCTGGTTTCCCACCAGGGCAAAGGTCAGGGTCTCTCCGTCCGGCAGGGGATTTTCCTCCTTCCGGTTATGGAATTTTCCTCCTTCTCCGTAGCCGGGATGGTGCTTTTCTGTCTTCTTGGCCTTTCTCTGTATATCCACCGGCGCATGGGGCTCACTGATCTCAATATTCTCCGCGTCCTCCAGCCGGATGGTCAGCTCATACCCATGGATCCTGAGCTCAATGGGATCTCCCATGGGCGCGTATTTTACGACCGTTACCTCTGTTCCCTGGATCAGTCCCATGTCCAGGAAATGCTGGCGGAGCGCTCCGTTCCCGCCCACAGAGAGGATGGTAGCCGTGCTTCCGATCGGCAGTCTGCTCAGCTTCATTTGTATCTCCTTTTTGTCTGTTCTCGTTTATGGTCTTTGAATTAGTATCATCTAACTATCCTCTAAAATGAAGAGCCTTGTACAGGCATTTGTAATATAATCTAAATGAGAAAAAAGTCAATATCTTTTAGGATATAAAAACAGACTGCGGCAGGATCCTTTTACCGATTCTGCCGCAGTCCGCTTTTAGGAAGGTTTTGTATGTACTCTTATGGCTCGTATACGCCGTCGATGATCTCAAATTCCTTTGCAGCCAGGGTCTTTTCCACCCAGGCTCTGTTGGCCGTTCCATTCTTTGCTGCCTCCAGCTTCTTCTCGTCTGCCTCCTGGAACTTCTTTGCATCTTCCAGGATCTGCGCTGCGTCCTTTCTTGGAATGACGATCACGCCATCCGGGTCCCCCAGAATGATGTCGCCCGGGTTTACGCTGATGCCGCCGCAGGCAACGGGTACGTTCACCTCACCCGGTCCCTCTTTATATGGGCCTCCCGGAGTGGTCCCGGTGGCATAGACCGGGAAATCCCACTGGCCGATCTCATCGATATCACGGATGGGTCCGTCGATGATGATCCCGGCCACCTTTCTGTCATATCGGAGGTATGCCATCATGATCTCACCGATCAGGGAACGGGTGTTATCCTCTTCATTGGAAACCACCAGCACATCGCCCTCCTGGGCAATGTTTAAAGCCGCATGAAGGGCCAGGTTGTCGCCGCCTCTTGCCTTAACTGTAAGCGCCGGTCCCACCATCATCTGGGCCTTGGGACTGCTCATCAGGCGGACCCGCGGATTCATGGCCGCGTTTCTTCCCATTACATCACAGGTATTGGACGCCGGGATCGTTTTAAACTGCTCCATCACTTCCGGGTCCGGCATGTTTCTTTTTAAATAGATTCTCTTGCCTACTGCCATATCGTTTCTCTCCTTCTCTCCATTCTCTTTTTTCATGTTCTGAGCGTCCGCTCTTTGTTCTGGCCCTATTGTAATCCGGAACCACAACAATAGCAAACAATGTATCTGTTTCTCTTTCACAAGAAAATATTGTCACGCTTTACATCCCCCTTTTCTTCTATTATAATAGAAGAAATCTATGTTCGGATCGGAGGTAGTTTTATGAATCTGCTGACCCTCTACTATTTCGTGGAGCTGGCCCGGGAGCTGCATGTCACCAACACGGCCCAGAAGCTCTATATTTCCCAGCAGAATTTAAGCCAGCATATCCAGCGTTTGGAACAGCATTACGGTGTTTCCCTGTTCCACCGGAAGCCAAAGCTGGCTCTCACCTATGAGGGCGAGCAGCTTTACGCCGTGGCTGTAAAGATCCTGGCAGAAGAGCACGAATTTATGAACCGCCTGACGGATATATCCGCCAACAGCATCGGCAGCCTGAAGCTGGGGATCCACACCTACCGGGGAGAGATCTGCCTGCCCAGCATCCTCCCGCAGTTTTATGAAAAATGGCCCAATATTTCCATTGAGCTGTGCGGCAAATCCTCCAGCGAAATGGAGGAAATGCTCTGCAGCGGAGAGCTGGATCTCTTCATCGGCGTCATGTACCAGGACAACCCAAAATTAGATTCCACGCCCCTCCTCAACGACCATATTTACATGGTCTGCTCCGACCATCTGCTGAAAAAGTATTATCCCGATACCTGGAGCGTGCTGAAAAACCGCTCGGAGCAGGGCACGGATCTGAGTGGTTTTTCCGGACTTCCCTTCCTGCTCCCCCATCCCTCCATGAAGCTGAGAAGGACCATCGACCAGTGCTTCCTGTCCTCCAGGATCAAGCCCAGGATCTTCCTGGAATCCCAGTCCACGGAGCTATTCATTTCCCTGTTTCCTTATGACTACGGGGCGTTTTTCTGTACCCAGACGAGGCTCCCGGCCTTTCTTTCGGCCTATCCAGAGGCCAATGCCTTTCCCCTGACCCTAAAAAATGAGCTCATCGGCCACCGGATCGTCATTGCATCCCATAAAGAACGGACCCTGCCCCAGTATGCCCATGATTTCATTTCCATTACAAAAGATGTGTTTAACGAGATCGCTGCCGTCCTTCCGGGAAAATAACCCCCTTCCCGGATCCGGCGGCCCTGCATCCATATTTCCCATCTTCCATCCTGTTTTCTGTTTCTTCTATAAATAAGGGGAGCTTCACAACGTTTTTTTGTTAAAATTCCCAAAACTGCTTGTTTGATTTTACATCTCCATTCCCATATAATGACAGCCAGAAGGACAAACGTCCGTGAGAAACTAAAAAACATACAAAAGATTTCAGGAGGTTATACTATGGGCTGGAAAATTTTACTGCCGCAGGAGATCATGTCCGAGGGACGGAAGCTTTTGGAAGACGCCGGCCACACCATCATCGATGGCCGCGGCTTTGAGACCGCAGATGTTCTTGCTGATTTTAAGGAATATCAGCCGGATGCCATGATCGTCCGTATCACACCGATCACCAGAGAGGTCATTGAGTCCAATCCCAATTTAAAGGTCATCGTCCGCCATGGCGCAGGCTTTGACGCCTTAGACGTAAAGGCATGTCATGACAACAACGTCCAGGCTCTTTACGCCCCAGTGGCCAACAGCACCTCTGTGGCTGAGACTGCCATGCTGCTGATCCTGGAAATGAGCCGGAACGTGACCGTTCTCCATAAGACCTGGGTGGACGACTATTACAAAGCAAAATTAAAGGTAAAAAAGAGCACCTTAAACGGTAAGACACTGGGCCTCATCGGCTGCGGAAACATCGGTAGCCGCGTTGCAAAGCGTGCTCTGGGCTTTGAGATGAATGTCATGGCCTACGATCCCTATAAGCCGGCCTGCGATTTCCCCGAAGGCGTTGAGGTGGTCCGCGATCTGGACCGGATCTTTAAGGAATGTGATTACGTTTCTCTCCACTGCCCCAACACTCCGGTGACAAAGAACCTGGTAAATAAGGAAAGGCTGGCTATGATGAAGCCCACGGCCTTCTTGATCAACACCGCCCGCGGCGGCTGTGTGGATGAGACGGCCCTTTATGAGGCATGCAGAGACGGAATCATCGCAGGAGCCGGTCTGGACGCCATCCAGAAGGAGCCGGTGGATCCGAAGAACCCGCTCTTAACCCTGGACAATGTGATCATTTATCCCCACATCGGCGGAAACACCACAGAGGCTGCCCACCGCGCATCCTATTTCGCAGCCATGGGCATTCAGGAGGTCTACGAGGGCAAGGCTCCCACATGGCCCATCAACGATGTGGATTATAAGACCGCAAAAACGTATACAGATACAAAAAAACCGGATACAAAGCCGGCTGGAATGTTCGATTTTTAGTGAATATTTGATCTGCAATGAATATTCAGAACATACGAAAGCAGAGGGATTTAAGAAATGACTGTTGCATCACTGTGTAATGATATCCTGGTGCTGGCCGTGTTCCTCCTCGTGGGCTTCTTTGTCCGCGAGCTGTGCAAGCCGCTCCAGAAGCTGTTCCTTCCGTCGTCACTGATCGGCGGACTGATCCTCCTTTTACTGGGCCAGCAGGTCCTGGGCGTCGTTGAGGTTCCCGAGAGTTTCAGCTCCATTCCCAGCGTCATGATCGACATCGTAATGGCCGCCACCGTATTCGGCGTGACCATCAACCGGAAAAAGATCGGCTCCTATCTGGACTATTCCTGTATGACTATGACTTCTTATGGAATGCAGCTGGGCCTGGGCGTATTCCTGGGCTGGCTCTTACAGAAGATATGGCCCGGCCTTCCCGATGGCTGGGGCGTCATGGGCGTATTCTCCTTCCACGGCGGCCACGGAACTGCCGCTGCCGCCGGCGCAGCCTTTGAAAAGCTGGGCATCGAGGGAAACATGGCCGTAGGTATGGTATTATCCACCCTTGGTCTCATCGTCGCCATGTTAGTGGGCATGATCATGGTCAACTTCGGTATCCGGAAGGGCTGGGGAACCTATGTAAAGGAGCCTAAAAAGCAGCCCGATTACTTCTACGGCGGCGTTCTTCCGGAGGAAAAACGTGTGGCTTCCGGCCATACCGTCACCACCGGCATCAGCATCAACCATCTGGCCTTACAGGTAGCCTGGCTTCTGACCGCCCTTTTCATCGGCCGCAAGCTCTTTGGCCTCCTGGGCGCTTACATCCCGTTCTTTAACGAGCTTCCCAGCGTACTCCACGGAATTTTCGGCGGCGCGATCCTTTGGCAGCTCTTAAAGATGACAAAGCTGGAGCGTTATGTGGACTTAAAGACCATCAAGATGGCCAGCGGCTTCTGCCTGGAGATCACCGTCTTCACGGCCATGGCCACCCTGGACATGGAATTTGTTTCCACCTACATCGTGCCGGTGCTGATCTACACCGTGATCCTGACTGTCCTTACAGTTCCGCTCATCTTCTATCTGGCCTACCGCTTCTGCCGTGAGGAGTGGTTTGAGAAGGCCTGCATGGCCTTCGGCGCCGCCACCGGCAACACCTCCACCGGTCTTGCCCTAGTAAGAGCCGTTGACCCGGATTCCCTGTCCAGCGCAGGCGATACCCACGGCGTTTACTCTGCCATCATGTCCTGGAAGGACGTGTTCGTCGGCCTGACCCCCATCTGGCTGACCAGCGGCATCGGCCTCACCTGCGGTGTTGGCTTTGCCATGATGCTCGGATTTGCAGCCTTCGGTTTTATCTTCTTTGCAAGAAAAAACAAGCGGACTGCCGCATAACCCTTGTTCATACCTTACCTCATAATATATAAAAAGGAAGCTGTCCGGCGGGTCGATCTCCCAGCCGGGCGGCTTCCTTTTCACTTTTCTGCCTCCACTGCCAGTTTCCGCTGCCAGCCGCCGGAAATACCGGCCAGCGGCGGCTGCCCCTGAACGGTCCATCCCAGGATCAGCGGTTCCTCCGGATCCTCTCGTCATTTTCCAGCACTTTTTTGGCAATGGTGATGAAATGGAGCTTGAAATTGTCCTCGGTATCGTTTACATCCAGACCCGTATTGACCTTCACCTGGGCCAGGCTGTTCTTTACCTCCTCCTGGGTCATCCCCAGCTCCTCTGCGGTCAGCGCAACATCCTCTTTGCATTTATAATATTTGGAAAGGACCCGTTTTTCCGTCTCTCCCAGCTGCCGCAGAACCGTTCTTGTGAGCCGGTCTCCGAAATTTACCACCATCTGATTGATGCTGCTGTATATTTCCATGCCCATATATTCCAGGATCACGCGGTCCTTCTTAAAGATCTCTCCAGCCTTTACTGCATCCTGGGCATTGCTGTACGTATGCCGGATGCCATTGATCCCGCCTTCAATGGTACCGATCCCCACCCGGATCCTCCGGTCGGAAACGATCCTCCCCACCTCTTCGGCGGCCACAGTCTTCACCGCATCCAGGATCCGGCGCATTTCTGCTTTATCATGGGTAATAAGGATTACACATACACCGGAATCACAGGTGATGATCTGCTTTCCCGTGATCCTTCTATTGATCTCCGAAAGCCCGATCACCGCCTGGGCGGCATCCGTAAGCCTTTCCCGGTCCTCCGGTTTTACATTCATATCGGACGGGTACTGGAACGATACGGCCATAAACGTATCCATGTCCACATCAAAGCCCAGCTGTCTGCCAAGCTGCTTTACCAGCGCCTCATCCTCATAATATCCGATGACAATGTCATTGAAATAAGCTGATAATGTGATATCTGTTGTGTTCTTATTCATGATTCATATCTCCTTTTACAAAGTTTTCTGTCAACGGGAAAGCCCTATTATATAAAGTCATTCACACTTTGTCAAGGAGTCATCCTCAGATTTTTCAGATATCGTTATTTTATTCACAATTCCAATAAACCAGGATGTTTTTCCTTCTTCGGCAGTCTCCTGCTGTCCATCGCCCTTCCTGGCGCATCCCTAAAACCGCCCGAAGGTATCCACCAGCCAGGCCAGATGATCCGCATGGCCCTGGTTCAGCTCACCGGGGCGCATCCGCCATCTCCAGTTGCTTCCCACCGTTCCCGGTGTATTCATCCTGGCCCAGTTGTCCAGCTTCAGAACGTCCTGGGCCTGGAAGATCACCACGCTGGCCACAGATCCGTAGGCCGTGAACATGACCCGGTCCACCACCTGGTCCTGATGGGAAACACCCATGTAATCGGCAATATACTGCAGCTCCCACCACTGGCGCTCTTCCGGCTTAAAATATCCCACCAGCGTCTCGTTGTCATGGGTACCTCCATAAACCACGGAATTTGGCGTATACATATGGGGAAGATGCTCATTGAACCGGTCTCCGCTGAAGGCAAATTCGATGATCTTCATGCCCGGATAACCGGTCTCCTCCAAAAGCGCCTTTACCTCCGGTACAAAGATCCCCAGGTCCTCGGCGATGATCTTTGTGTCTCCGATCACCTGGCCGATGGCATCTGTCAGCTTTTTCCCAGGTCCCTTGAGCCATTCTCCCGTCCTTCCATCCTCGGCGCCCGCCGGGATCGCATAATACTGGACCACTCCGATAAAATGATCAATGCGGACCACATCATACAGCCGTCCAGATGCCTTCATCCGTTCCTTCCACCAGGCAAAATCTGTTTTTTCCTGTACATCCCAGCGGTACAGGGGATTTCCCCACAGCTGCCCGGTCTCGCTGAAGGCGTCCGGCGGGACCCCAGCCACCTTAAGGGGCGTCAGGCTTTCCTCGTCCAGCAGGAACAGCTCCGGATGGTTCCAGACGTCTGCGCTGTCCAATGCCGCATAAATGGGAATGTCTCCTATGATGGAGATCCCCTGGCTATTGGCGTATGCCCTTAATTTTTTCCATTGCTGGAAAAATTTATACTGTAAGAACTTCCAGAAATCAATCTCTTCCTTCAGCTCCTCTTTGTACCGCTCCACCGCGTCCC
The DNA here is from genome assembly GCF_025567195.1 of Alitiscatomonas aceti. NCBI lineage: Bacteria > Bacillati > Bacillota > Clostridia > Lachnospirales > Lachnospiraceae > Alitiscatomonas > Alitiscatomonas aceti. The sequence goes on from NZ_JAOQJF010000006.1 coordinate 91,063, forward strand.
TTTTCCGGAAGCGGATATCCTCCGGCCAGGCCAGCCATTCCTGGTTGTCAAAATGGAATTTCAATGCCATATACAGGGCATAGTCGTTGAGCCAGTACCAGCTTTCCATACAGAACTTCTCATAGCCCTCTTCCTCATGGAATTCGCTGCGGGCGTGGGCCTTCTTCAGCAGAGGGAACCGGTACCAGAACACGGTATCATAGGCCACCTGGGTCACATCGTCTCCCCAATAGCAGGCGTCGATCTCCTCCCGGGTCAGCAGCCCCTCCTCTGCCAGGGTATCCAGATCGATAAAGTACGGGTTCCCCGCAAATGCAGAAAACGACTGGTAGGGGCTGTCCCCATAGCTGGTGGGCCCCACCGGAAGTACCTGCCAGTATTTCTGCCTTGCTTTCTTTAAAAAATCCACAAACTCGTAAGCGGCCTTTCCAAACGTACCGATCCCATAAGGAGATGGGAGACTGGAAACCGGCATCAGAATGCCTGCGCCGCGGTCCAACATAGTCTTCATACTCATCCTGTCCTTTCTATACAGATAACAGTTTTATTATACATCACACGGCTGGATTTGAAAAGCGGAGCCGCTGCAAAAGGAGGTTCAGAACCTTCTCTTTTGCAGCAGCCCCGCTCTTTATGAAATCTTAAGCCGTATCCGGTCTACACCTCGTTCCGGAGCCGTATGGTCTTCCATTTTCCGCTCTGGTATCTGGCAAGGACCAGGGCCGACCGGAGAAGCTGGTCAGCCGCCAGGGCGTACCAGGCTCCGTAAAGGCCAAGGCCCATGCGGATCAGGATGATGGCAAATACAGGACGTACCAAAAGCACTGTGACGAAGGTGATCATGGCCGTGGTCCTGGTGTCTCCTGCACCCCTCAGTCCACCGGCAACGATGAACTGGGAACTCTGGAACGGCTGTAAAAAGGCCACGATCAGCATGATGTGCCCGCCGATCCGTATGATCTCCGGATTGCTGTTGTAGAGACCAACGATATTGCCGCCGAACAGGACAAATATGGCGGCCAGGATCAGGGAGAACAAAAAGCCGACGGTCCTTGTGCGGCTCGTGTAGGCCTGGGCCATATCGTAGCGGCGTTTTCCCAGAGACTGCCCCATAAGGGTCGTGGCCGAAACGGCAAACGCCTGTCCTGTCATAAAGGACAGGGCCTGGATATTCATGCAGACCTGGTGGGTCGCATACGCCACAGTTCCCAGGGACGCCACAGTCTTTGCGTAAATGATGATCCCCGCGCGCATCAGAAGCTGCTCCACCATAGCCGGAAGACCGATGTTCAGGATATCTCCCAGGACTCCCCGGTCCGGCTTAAAGCCCTTCCGGAATTCCAGCTTCAGGAATCCGTTCCCCTTAAGGATCACAGAAATCGCAATGGCAAAGGCCACGAACTGCCCGATCACCGTCGCAATGGAGGCGCCGGCAACGCCCAGGGCCGGGAAGCCCAGGTTTCCGTAGATCAGCAGCCAGTTGAAGAAAACATTGACGCCGTTGGCGATCATGTTGTAGACCATACACGTTTTTGAATCCCCCACTGCCCGCAGCGACGCCGTTATGGTACTGGTCAGCGCCATGGTGAGGAAACCGGCCATCTGGATCTGGAGGTACTGGGTGGCCCATACGGTCACGGTCTCTTCGGTGGAGCCCATGAAGACCACCATAGGACGGGCAAATACAACACCCAGGATGGACATGAGCACCGTTGCCCAGAATGTAAACAGAAGCCCCTGGCGCACCACCAGGTTGGCCTTTTCCTGATCTCCCCGGCCGCGGTTTCTGGCGACCAGAGCCGTGACTCCCGTATTCATGGAAACAAACGCGGCCATCAGCAGGAATTTTGGCTGAGTGGTCAGTCCCACAGCCGCCAGCGCCTGAGTTCCCATTTCCAGGTTCTCCACCCCTCCCATGGAGCCGACCATCATCAGGTCCACCATGGAGGTGAGCTGGGTCAGCAGGAGCTCCACAAAGCTGGGCCCGGCGATGCGGACGATGTCCTCGTACAGTTCCCGGGACCGGACGCCCTCCAGGAGTTTTTTGCTTACCTTCTGGTTCTCCGGCACGCCTTCCGGCCCGTAGGGCAGGCGGTCCAGAGTCGTTTGTAGTCGTTCCTTTGTCTTCATATTGTTGTATTCCCCTCCCTCAATACATCTATTATAAAATAAAATTGGGGGGATGGGAAGAATAAACAGAAAAAATAATGGTGCGGATCAGAAACTCACCTGCATCTTCGTACAAAATCTTCAAATACCGGGGTCATATCCGGCCCCCGATAAGGGTTAGGAACCTGCTGATCATCCCTGGCTCTCTCAGGATGCCACTGATAACCAAATAAAGGAAGGCTTTCATGCTCAAAGGATTCGATAATCCCCTTATCAGACCTTGATGTAACAACAATTCCTTCTCCCAAGCGGTCCAGAGTATTACGATGGTAGCTATTCACCTCAAATCTGGCACCAAATAAACACTCCACCAATGAGCCTGGAACCGCATTAACCATATGGTCGCAGCCATTGACATGCTCCTCTCCAACATCCTTGGGAAAATTAAGAATAAGGCTCCCTCCCATGGCAACATTAATTAAATGAAATCCGTGACAGATTCCCATAATTGGTTTTTTCCTGTCACAAAATTCGCAGAACAGAGCAAATTCCATTTCATCTCTGGGAATATTTGTGGCTCCCGGAATCAGCCACTGCTCCTTGAATGTCCCTCCATAGCAGCTTGGGTGGATTCCACCTCCTCCTGGAACAACCAGTCCGTCACAAATTTCTGCATATTCGGCTGCCAGATCCGTCTCCACACACATAATCGGTATTCCGCCTGCTGCATAAACTGCCCTTGCATAATTTTTATACAGTTCAAATTTCGGACGTCTCTCATATTCTGTATCAAATGTATGATCACTTGGTGCGATCAGGATCAGTGGTCTTCTGCTGTTCATCCAATTACTTCCTTTCCTTTTATTTCCTTCACGTGGTGACAAGCCACAAAATGGCCTGGAACGACTTCCTCTAAATCCGGTTCCTTCTGAAAACAAAGCTCGCTGGCATACACACATCGGTTGGCAAAACGGCAGCCTGGCTTTGGATTGATTGGTGACGATAATTCCCCCTGAAGCAGAACCCTGTTTTTCGCCGCACCAATTTCTGGCACCGGAATTGCTGACAAAAGAGCACCTGTATATGGATGCATGTGATTCCGGAACAGTTCCTTTGCCGGGCACTTTTCTACCATTTTTCCCAAATACATGACAAGAATATCATCCGAAATATGCTTTACCACTGACAGATCATGAGTAATAAACATATATGCCAGCCCATGCTGTTCCTGTAAGTCCTGCATAAGATTCAGAATCTGAGCCTGGATAGAAACATCCAGCGCAGATACAGGCTCATCACATACAATAAACTTTGGATTAAGGGCAAGCGCACGCGCAACACCAATCCGCTGCCGCCTCCCGCCATCCAACTCATGAGGATAGGAATTTGCCAGTCTTCGGGCCAGACCAACCGTATCCATTAACTCCTCCACTCTTTTCTGGCGTTCCTGTCTGCCAGAACCAATCTTGTATATTTCCAATGGTTCCATTATAATTTCACTCACAGACAGACGGGGATCCAACGAAGAAAATGGATCCTGGAAAATAATCTGCATCTCCTGGCGAAGCTTTCTCATCTGTCTCCTGTCTGCATTTTCCACATGGACTCCGTCAAAAATCACTTCTCCGGAAGTGGCCGGAAGAAGATTGAGGATCGTTCTTCCCAACGTGGATTTCCCGCATCCGGATTCTCCCACCACGCCCAGAGTCTTCCCGCGTTCAAGAGAGAATGTGATATCGTCTACTGCATGAAGCTGCCCTTTCGCAGTTTTAAAATATTTTTTAAGGTTTTGAACCTGAAGCAGAGCATTTTCTTTTCCCATTTTATAGTTCCTCCCGGTTCAGATGAACTTCTGTCCAATATGGACATTTTACAAGATGGCCCTTCGCAATTTCGATCACTCCCGGATCCTGAGACCCGCATTCCGATTTTGCATACGGACAACGTGGACAAAATGAGCATCCCTCCGGCAGGCTGCGCGGATCAGGCATCAGGCCTTTTATCGGTTTTAAACGTTTTGTGTCCCTCTTCAAACTCGGAATTGACTCAAACAGACCTTTGGTATACGGATGGGCAGTGTGTAGAAAAATATCTTCTAACGATCCATACTCTACGATTTCTCCTGCATACATGATCGCGACTTTATCACAGGTCTCAGCCACAACTCCCAGATCATGGGTAATCAGGATCATGGAGGTTCCCAGGTTCTGTTTCAGATCGTTCATCATCTTTAATACCTGGGCCTGAATCGTCACATCCAGCGCTGTTGTTGGTTCATCGGCAATCAGCAATCTTGGATTGCAGGCAAGCGCAATGGCGATCACTACCCTCTGCTTCATTCCCCCTGAAAACTGGTGCGGATATTCCCCCAGCCTCTCTGACGGGATACCAACCATCTCCAGCATTTTTGCCGCCTTGACATAAGCGTCTGCCCGTGAAACCTCTTCATGAAGCCGAATTACCTCAGCAATCTGGTCCCCTACTGTCAGAACCGGATTTAACGCTGTCATCGGATCCTGGAATATCATGGATATCTGCCGCCCACGAATATCCCGCATCTCTATCTGGCTTTTTTTCGCCAGATCTTCCCCGTTATATAAAATCTGTCCAGAAACGATTCTTCCCGGCGGATCCGGTACCAGGTTCATGATTCCCAGCGCAGTTGTTGTTTTTCCTGCCCCAGTCTCCCCCACAAGTCCAACCGTTTCCCCTGCTCCCACAGACAGCGTAAGTCCGTTCACCGCCCTTACAACACCTTCATCTGTAAAATAATGAATTGTCAGATCTTTTAACTCCAGCAGCTCCATACTTTCCCTCCTCCTAACGTTTCAGCCGTGGATCCAGGGCATCCCGCAAGCCATCTCCGATCAGATTCAAAGCCAGCACTGTCAGCATGATCGCAATTCCTGGATAAACCACCATATGGGGATAATCACGAATGTACTGACGTCCGCCGGAAAGCAAAGCTCCCCATTCGGGATTTGGAGGCTGGATTCCAAGTCCGATAAAGCTCAAGGAAGCGGCAGTTGTAATTGCCTGGGCCACTCCCAGGGATGCCTGTACAATTACCGGAGCCAATGAATTAGGAAGAATGTGCCGCAATATGATACGCGCATTTCCAGCGCCTACTGCCTTGGATGCTTCAATATATTCTTTGGATTTCTCTGAAATAACTGCAGAGCGGAACACCCGCGCATAAGTTGGAATTGAGCTGATTCCCACAGCAATCATAGTATTTACAATTCCCGACCCCAAAGCTGCACAAATTGAGATTGAGAGAATAATACTGGGAATTGCCATAAGAATATCAATAATCCGCATAATCGCAGTTTCTGCCAGCCCTCCATAATAGGCAGCCAGGACTCCCAGGGAGCCCCCACATAGCAGACCGATTCCAACCGATATGATTCCAATTGTTAGCGAGACTCTTCCTCCATATAAAATTCTTGAAAAAATATCACGCCCTAATTCATCGGTCCCGGCCAGATGCTGGAGGGATGGGGTCTGCCGTGCTTCCTCATAATACTGTTCATCATAGCCATATGGTGCGATCACCGGCGATAGTGCTGACAGCAATATCATAACAATCAGGAGTCCTGCTCCTGCAACTGCCAGCTTATTTTTCATAAAGGCATGAAATTTTTCTGCACCCATGCTTTTCTTTCTGGTAGATTTTTCATGTTCACTCATTCCGGGTTCCCTCCCTGGTATCACTCTCGTTCTTTAAAAGCTTTTTGGCTCTTACACGCCCTCCATACTGTGATTTAATTCTCGGATCCAAATATGCATACAATACATCAACTGCCAGGTTCACCAGTGTAAATACACAGGCAATCACCAGTACACCTCCCTGCACCATGGGATAATTACGAGCGTTGATAGAATCCACCATAAGCTTTCCAAGACCTGAAATTGAAAATACAGTTTCAGTTACAACTGCGCCTCCCAGTCCCGCTCCAAACTGGAGTCCCAGAACTGTAATGACTGGAATCAGCGCATTTTTTAATGCATGCTTATAAATCACTACCTTTTCTGTCTGTCCTTTTGCCCTGGCTGTACGGATATAATCCTGGCGGATAACTTCCAGCATGGAAGACCGTGTCTGTCTCGTAATGATTGCCGATGCTCTATACCCCACAGCCACAGCTGGCATAATCCAATGAAGGGGTGTACTGAAGCCGGAAGATGGAAGGATTGCCAGCTTGACCGAAAAGAATACAATCAGCATCATTCCCAGCCAGAACACCGGCATGGAAACTCCAAGAAGCGCGAATACAGTGGCAAAACGGTCCAGAAAACTGTACTGATGGATCGCTGAAATAATCCCAAGTAAAATCCCAGTCACTCCCGCAATCAGCGTACTTAAGCACGCCAACGTAAATGTCGTTGGAAATCGACTCATGATTTCATGGACCACAGGCGCCTTTGTCGTATAAGATTTTCCCAGATCGCCATGACACGCATTCCATATATAACGGATAAATCTGGTCGGTGCCGGATCATTTAACCCCATTTCCTCCCGTAACTGTTCCACTGCCTCTTCAGAGGCATCTGAACCAGCCAACTGCCGTGCCGGATCCTCCGGCGTGATCTCCAGCATTACAAATACTACCAGACTAACACCTATCAGCACCGGAATGAGTAGTAAAAGACGCTTTATAATATACTTATACATATCCTATACCTCCCCGGATTCCCAGAGGCTGCTTCTGGCTGCATCCAGCAGCCCCCGGGATGGATCCTGTAAAAATCACTCAAAATAAACGCCCGTCAGATCCGGTACATATCCCGGATGTGCTTCCAGCCCCTGAACGCCTTCTTTTAAGCCATAAATTGCATTTGTGTTCACCATCGGAATTGTATAGCACCCCTCATGAAGCATATCCTGGATCTCTCCGTACAGGCTGACTCTTTTTTCTGTATCAAATTCTGCCGCCGCCTGGTTGATCAGTTCAAAAAGGGCCGGATCTTTATGGGTGGTACAGGCTGTCCCCTTATATACAAACAGTCCATGGTCCGGATCTCCTGCTGCCGCATTGGTCGACGTTATCATAAACGGGATTTCTCCAGTACCACTGTTGATCTTACTTGTCAAGGTGGCGTTATCCATGGTATTCATCTCGAAATTCAGACCAAGAACCTTCTTCCACTGATTCATGAAAGCCTGAAGTGCATTTGTTTCCAGAGAATCGCCTGAGCAATACACAGTATATGTTTTTTCCGGATCAAACCCGTTGGCTACTGCCTCGGCCAGATATTTTTTTGCTGCTTCCTCATCATAATCGTTACTCGTCACATCCTTCCATCCAAGAAGAACTGGAGAATAATAGCTTTTGGCTGGCTCTCCGCCTTTTCCCCATACTGTATTAACGATTGTTTCCATGTCAATGGCTGCTCTCAGCGCCTTACGAATGTTTACATCCGCATATGTATCATTATTTACAGTGTCAAAGCGAAGATATGTTGTACTGTATGATGGTCCGATCTGGGTTTTCACTCCATCCGTTGTCTCAAGACGGGAAGCATCATTACCAGCTACATGTAAGGATATATCCACAGCCCCGGACTCAATTTCAATCGCACGGGCCGATGTATCTGTTACAAATCGATTGATAATTTTGTTTAAGGGAATCTGCCGTTCTTTGTCCCAGTAATCCTCATTTTTCACCATCGTGATATTATCTCCTGCTGTCCAGGAATCAAATTTAAACGCACCGGTTCCTATCGGCTTCCGTCCAAATTCCTCTGCTCCAACTTTTTCTATATAAGCTTTTGGTACAATTGAACCACGGGAAGAAGACAAATAAGTCAGAAACGGAGCAAACGGTTCATACGTTACAATATCCACAGTATACTTATCCACAGCCGTACAGGCTTCACCATTGAAATATCCAAAAAAGGAAGAACTGAAACTGGATTTTTCCGCTCTTGCAATTGTATACACTACGTCCTCTGCAGTCATCTCAGAACCATCATGAAACTTCACACCCTCCCGCAAATGGAACCGGTATGTCAGCGGGTCGATCTGTTCCCACTCTTTGGCCAGAGAAGGAGAATACGTTCCATCTCCATTGTTAATGATCAGCCGGTCAAAATTCTGGAACTGGATACAAAAAGCTGTCAGCGCCGAACTTCCAGTAGGATCCATATTGGCCGGTTCATTACGGAATGCAACTGTCAGTGTATCCTTTTTTTTCTTCCCCTTCTTTTCCACAACCTGGAATCAGACATACCAGCAATGCCAGAGTCAGAATAACTGCGAGCCTGCAAATATATTTTTTCATATGTTTCTCTCCTTTTCCATATTTTTCATATTGTTCCGTTCTTTCTTGGCTGTCATCTTGTATTGTCACAAAACTTTCCGTTTTGACACTTGCTTTATGGGCAAAAGTATGCTATGTTTACACATATCATCAACTTCAACACCAAATCACTCGCTGCAATACTATGGAGGCTTCATGAAAAATGTCCAATTACATAAACTTTTACTACTAGTTACTCTTATAAGCTGGATTTCCTTTCTTGTTTTTTTATTTTTAGTTTACTTGAAATCCTCCTTTATCCTGGAAATGTTCCTCTCGTTTCTGACTGCCTGCGTATCTACTACCATGCTTTCCAGATTCCGGTCTGGAAACTATTAAATAAGTTCAATGATCCATATTTTTCACCTCCCATAATCCATATACAAAACGAATGCCATCTTCAGATATGTGACCGATCTCCTCCCTTCATTTACTCAGCCATTACTGTATCCATCCAAAATGTCATATGGATTATTTCATTTAAACAAAAAAAGACATGAACCCAATCACGTCTTTTTATATCTTAATATTTACTTTTTATGTGATTGATATATATTTATATATACATAATGTGTCGTTATTTGTCAATATATTTTTGTTTTAGGAGGATTATTTTCTATGCTTTAATATTTTATTGGAATTTCTTCCAGATTATGGTATGATAAATTAAATTTTTTTACCTCTCTAGAGCCCATATGCTCTTTTACAATAGTCCAATATACTATGTTCTGATACACACAACGAAAGGGGGAAGAACTTTATGGAGCAAAACAGACCAACCTACACCAGCCCTATTGACAATATTCGAAACTCTTATCCTCTGCTTAGCCCTGTACAAAAAAAAATTGCTGATCTTATCCTCGAACAGGCAGAAACCATCTGCTTTATGCGTCTCGAGGACATCAGCAAACTTGTTGGTGTGACCAGTGTGACTGTAATCCGTTTCGTAAAAAAAATAGGATACGAAAGCTTTGGCGCTTTTAAAAAGGACCTTCAGAATTATATACAGACAAGAGTGATTCCTATGCGCATCATTAAATCGAAAATCAACACTATGCGTAATGCACCCACAGATGACATCATCCATGGTGTCATTCAGAATGAGCTTGATCTTATGCAGGCAACTTATGATGCAATTTCCTCCGAAACACTTTTAGAAACCGCTCTGATCATAAAAAATGCCCGCAAAATATTTATTGTCGGCACTGGTCTCAATGAACCGATAACAGAAATTTTACTGACCCGTTTAAGATTTTTATGTCTCGATGCGCAGATTATCCATAATGATAATCTGACACTCCTTCCTTACTATCTTGTAAATGCCGGGCCTCAGGATGTGTTTATTATTTTCTCATTCCCAAATTATAAAGACTTTTCCATCAATATGGCCAAATGCGCTCAAGACATAGGCTGCCATACAATTTGTATTACGGATAAATCCACAGCACCCATTGCCTACTACGCAGAAAAATTGCTCCTATGCCAGACTTCTGGTCTGATTTATTATAACTCCATGACAACTCCAACCTCTCTGGTCACTATATTATCCGGAATCCTCGCAGTCCAGATCCAGAAGGATCCAGAGACCCAGAAGCGGCTTGAACACATTTCTTCCTTCTTCCAATAGCGGCGCCTGGATGACCAGCGCCGCTACGCAGTGGCTATCCTGATGCAGTATTAAACTCCAATTATCATATTCGATAATTATTATTAAAATCACTAGAATTTTTTGATATATATAGTTTTGTATCAAAAAAGGAACCACATTTCTGTGATTCCTCAAAAGACACGAACTGGATTTAAACTGTGTAATTAAACTACTTTCTTTCATACATGATCCAATAAAATCAGCGATCCAGATAATCCATGATCGCTTTTGCCAGCAATTCTGCACTTTCGATCTGCCGTTCTGTCTCTTCTTTAGAGGCAATATAAAATTCGTCATAATCACTGGCATGCCTTACCTCCTGCGCTTTACTAATTCTTCGTCCAAGCTCTCTGGGAAAAATCTCTGTTTTCACATATTCCTTATTGAAATAAGCCAACGTATCTTTATGACGCTTAAAGGCAGTCCCGTCCAACGCCAATATCGCTGTTATTAAGTGATAAATGGAATAATAAGCCCGATTATTCGCAGTCCGCAAATGCCCATTTTGGAAATTGTCCTTTGCTGATTCCAGGTCCTCAATGGCAAGCTGAAAGCGATATTTCGCCAGATCCGCAGGACCGCCTCGCATTTCATGAGGCTGCATAGAGATTCACCCCCTCTTTCTCCACATTTTGATAAAACGGATACGCTTCGCTCCAGTATTTAAAATGAGCCATCCCTTTTACCACAGGCATGATCAGCAGATCGTAATCCATATTAAAATCATAGGTGAAATCCGAAACTCGATCTCTGCTTTTTTGAATTTCCTCTTCTGAAAGGTCTACCAGAATCATAATATCAATATCTGAATCTTCTGTATAATCACCTCTGGCATAGGAACCATATAAAATAACAGCATCCAGAGATTTTCCATATATTCTTTGAATTCCTTCTGTATAATTTTTTAGTAGATCTCTTGTTACTGCCGACACAGGATCACCTGCTTTCTTAAATAAAAATATAATTATCTGCCAGATAAATTCCATCAGACTGTTCACAGTTCTCTCTTATTATTATAACGAAATTCACATTCACATTCAATCCTATTTTTCAGTTCCTGCTTCCGCCAGGACCTTATCTATTGATCTGGGCCCATTCTACAACATATCTGGAGAGAGGTACTGCACTATTGGTACACTATTTGGAATTTCTGTTGTACTAAACCGGAAAAAGACGACCATTCGCAGCCTGAACAAATTTACAATTATACTTGATAGTTATGACCAGAATTTCCAAAGTCTTTTGGTTTTAAACTGTTTTCCAAAAGAAAAAGGAACCACACTTCTGTGATTCCTCAAGAGGCGCGAACCGGATTTGAACCGGTGATCAGGGTGTTGCAGACCCACGCCTTACCGCTTGGCTATCGCGCCATATTCTATTGTATGCACTGGAATACTAAATATTCCAGGAGTGACCCCAACGAGATTCGAACTCGTGTTACCGCCGTGAAAGGGCGATGTCTTAACCGCTTGACCATGGGGCCGTATTGCTTATTTATACTATCATATCTGACTGCCTCTGTCAACCGATTTAAGCCGGGCAAAACCGGACAGTAATAAAAAGCTCCCCGAGTAGGACTCGAACCTACGACAGCGCGGTTAACAGCCGCGTGCTCTACCGACTGAGCTATCGAGGAATAGTTGTTTTGAACAACGATGATATTATATAATAGAGGTAAAGAAATGTCAAGGTTTTTTTTAAACTTTTCTCCATTTCCTGGATTTTCCAGATCCTGTATGAACAACGGAAACTCTCTGTCCAGTCCCGGAACCAGACAGCCGGACAAGGCGGCGGCCTGGATCAAACGCTCCCCAAAGCCGCCCCTTATCCGTTCTCACATATTACTTTCCCACTCGCTCCAGCAATACCACGCACTCGCAGTGTCCCCCCATCGGAAACATATCCACTGGACGCACACGCATTGCCCGGTAGCCGTTTTCCTCCAGGAACTTCACATCCCTGGCCAGGGTCGCCGAGTCGCAGCTTACATAGACCACCCGCTCTGGAGCCATCTTAAGGATCGTTTCCAGACAAACGGGATCGCAGCCCTTCCTTGGCGGGTCCACCACGATCACGTCCGCATGGACATGGTTCCTTTCATACTGCTCCGGCAGCACCTCCTCGGCCTTGCCGACGAAAAACTCCACATTTTCGATGCCGTTTCTCCTGGCATTCTCCCTGGCGTCCTCAATGGCCTGGGGAATGATCTCCACGCCGTAGACCTTCCCGGCCTTCTTCGCCAGAAATGATGAAATGGTCCCGATGCCGCAATAAAGGTCCCAGACCGTCTCGCCGCCGGAAAGATCTGCAAATTCCAGGGCCGTGCCGTAAAGCTTTTCCGTCTGTACCGGATTCACCTGGTAAAAGGAAAGGGGGGAGATCCGGTATTCGATATCACCGATGGTGTCTGTGATATAGCCGGGGCCGTAAAGGTTCACGATCCTTGTGCCCATGATCACGTTGGTCCGCTCGGTGTTGACCGAATACGATACGCTGGAGACGCCTGCCTCCCTTAACCGCCCCGCCAGCTCCCCGCCGTGGGGAAGCTCCTCTCCATTGATGACCAGGCAGACCATCAGCCCGCCGCTGGAAAATCCCTTTCTTAAGAGCACATGGCGCACCAGGCCCTGATGGGCGGCTTCGTCATAGGGCTTTATTTTATATTCTTTCATGAAATCCAGGATAATTTTCAGAAGCTCCTTATTTTCCTGGCAGCCCAGAAGGCAGTCCAGACCCGGAGCCGGGATCAAGGAATGGGTGCGTCCCGCGTAAAATCCCGCCGTCAGCTGTCCGTCCTTTCCCAGGCCCACCGGATACTGGGCCTTGTTGCGGTAACGCCAGGGGTCCTCCATGCCGATGATGGGCTCCATGACCACGGCATCCAAAACGCCCGCGGCCTTTTCCCTGTCCTCCGGCAGGAACAGGCGGTCCATGCCGCCGATCCTCTTTAAATGATTGTAGACCTTTCTCTCCTTGAACCGGAGCTGTTCCCTATAATCCAGCTCCTGGAGCTGACAGCCGCCGCAGGCCCTGGCCACCGGACACCGGGGCTCTACCCGTCCCGGCGCAGGCTCCAGGATCTTCACCAGCCTGGCAAAACCATAATTTTTCTTCATCTTCATCACCGACGCCTGGATCACATCCCCAATGAGCGCATCCTTGATGAACCAGGTGTAGCCGTCGGTTTTTCCGATCCCGGCCCCGTCCTCGCCCATATCCTCAATGGTCACGGTAAATACGTCGTTTTTCTTCATGCTCCGTCCTCCGGTTATTTCTCCTGGCCGTCGCTGGTCCGTCTCACATTGCTTTCCATGAACCGGTTATAGCCCAGCCAGCCCATGTTGTCGCCTGCGCCCTTTAAGATCTCGGTCATGGTCTCCAGCTTGGCATCGGCGTTGTCGGCCAGATTCAGGGCCAGCGCCTCGATCAGGGCCGGTTTCTTGGGAGATCCGTATTCCAGCTCGCCGTGATGGGCCAGGATACAGTGGATCAGCTCATGCTCCAGCTTCTTTGGGAAGCCAGGCATGGCGGCGATCCTCTCCTCCAGCATCTGGACGCCGATGATGATATGGCCCAGGAGCTGTCCCTCGTCGGTATAATCGTTCTCCGGGAACGCAGACAGCTCCTTTGTCTTTCCGATATCATGGAACATGGCGGCCGTTAAGAGCAGGTCCCGGTTTAAGGCCGGATACTGTTTACTGAAATAATCGCACATCTTCACAACGCTTAAGGTGTGCTCCAGAAGCCCTCCCACAAAGCCGTGGTGAACGCTCTTGGCCGCAGAATGGAAGGAGAATGCCTTCATAAAGGCAGCGTCGTTCATGAAAAAGCCGGCGGCCAGCTTTCTGAGGTGCTCATTCCGGATGGTGGTGATATACTGGGTCAGCTCATGCTGCATGGTCTTTACATCCTTGGAGGTCACCGTCAGATAATCCCCAGGCCTGTATTCCCCCTCATCGGCCTTGCGGATCCGCTTTACGTTTAACTGGAAAGCCCCCTGGAACACTGTCACGTCTGCATCCACGAACACATAATCCATAGCCGCAAACTCATTGATCCCCGGAGAATTCAGCTCCCAGATCTTCGCGTCTACGGTCCCCGTCTTGTCCTGGAGGGTCAGAGATCCATACTCCTTTCCGTTTTTTGTCAGTGCGATCTGCTTTGTCTTGCACAGATACACCTCGGATATGTGAGCGCCCTCCCGGAATGTTTCGATATATTTCATACTATAATTTCTCCCTTCTTCAATCTCCCGCCGCTTTTCCGGTATCCTCAATACCGGACAGCAGCCCTTTATATGCCGGATCCGTTCTCCCAGCCCCGGACATCATGAGCCAGGCGAATCACCTGGCTCCAATGATCACTTTGTATTCAATTTCCTTATATTCTCCCAGTCCCATTCTCTGGACCGTCACTGTGGCCTCGGTCCCGGCCGCCTGGTCCTCCAGACATGCCTGGTAATCCCGGATGGAGCAGATCTCCGCTCCCTGGATCCTCGTCAGGATATCCCCTGCCTGGATCCCGGCCAGGTATGCCGGACTATCGGCAATGGCCTCTGTAATATAGAGTCCCTTGGGGATCCCCTCCGCCTGCATGGCCTCGCTGACGTCCTGGCCCTTTAAGCCCATATACGGGATCTGGATCCCATTCATCAGCTTCTGGAGGTTTCCTTTATACTCAGATACCGGAAGCGCAATGGTAAACCCCTGTCGGTCCTCTGCCCCATAAAGCTCTGTGGCCCAGCCCACCAGCTCTCCAGACATATTTAAAAAGAAGGTCCCTTTTCCAGTCTCGCAGCCGCAGTCTGTGTAAAGAACGCGGGTCTGACCATCGGCGGTCTGCACGTTTCCAGCCACATAGGAAACAGCCCCCTGCTTTACGGAATGGACGATCCCCGCAGGGCTTCCCACGGCAATCACCAGGTCTCCAGTTTCCAGACTATACGAATTTCCCAGCTCCACGGCTTTGATACGCTCCCTTGCGGCTTCCTGCACCTCGGCTTCCGCCACTGATACCACCGCCAGACCACCCAGGCTGTCCTTCTGCTTTAAGGTTCCCGCCGCCGTACCGCCGTCTTTAAAAACGACCCGGAGGGAATCCGCCTCCTCCACCGCCGCAGCTTCTGTCAGGATCATGATCTCCCCACGGCTTATGGACAGGATGATCCCCGCATACTGGCCGGTGCTCTCCACCGGATTGTCGAACCAGTCCACCTGGTGCTTTACGGAAGATACGGTCACGACACTCTGATCGGCCTCCCTGCCGATCTCCTGGAGGACCTGGTTCATGCCCTCCACCTTGTCCCTGGTCCAGTCGAAGGTCTCCAGCTCTTTTTTTACGATCCCTTCGATCTCCTCCCGGGCTGCCTCCGACTGGCTCTCCGGCGGCAGGGATTCGCTTTCCGCCGTCTGGGTCTCCTCCTCTTTTCCCGGTTCATCCCGCTCAATGGTAATGGTAGGAGCCGGAGTCGTCTCCGGTTCCTTTCCCAGGAACCGTTCTGCCAGCGGCCTTGAGGCTGCAAAGCTTACTGCTGCCACGACCCCGAAAATGACCGCACTTAAAAACAGCCGGAAAACGCGGACCGCAGTCTGCCGTCTGCTGAGCGGGGGCTTTACGATCTTTTCCCTCATGAATGGTTTTTCATTGGATCTCTTTTCGTCTGGTGCATCGGCCATATCCCATAAAACTCCTCTCCTTTCCATTATAGTTTTTTTGCTGGGTTTATGCAACAAAAATATCTCTAGGATATTCCATTGCTTTGTGTTATACTTTGGTAAATGGGCAAAGTCTCTGCCCGCTGTTTTGAAAGGACCTTTTTATGAACCAGAAAGTATTAAAAACCTTAGAATATCATAAGATCATAGAAAAACTGACCGAATATGCCGCTTCGGAGCCAGGGAAAAGGCTGTGCCGGGAGCTGGAGCCGTCCTCGGACTTTGAGGAGATCGTCCAGGCCCAGGCAGAGACCGCCGATGCCGCCGCCAGGGTCCGCCAGAAGGGAAGTGTTTCCTTTGCCGGGATCTCCGACATCGGCGGCTCCCTAAAGCGCCTGGAGATCGGAAGCTCCTTAAGTATCCATGAGCTCCTGGCCGTCAGCTCTCTTCTGACCTGTGCCGCCAGAGCCAAAAACTATGGCCGCCGCCAGGAATCTGAGCTTCCCGACGACTCCCTGGACGAGATGTTCCGTTCCCTGGAGCCGCTGACCAACGTAAACAACGAGATCACCCGCTGCATCATTTCCGAAGAAGAGGTGGCCGACGATGCCAGCCCGGGACTGCGCCATGTACGCCGCCAGATGAAGATCACCGGAGACCGGGTCCACACCCAGTTAAATGCCATCTTAAATTCCAGCCGCACCATGCTCCAGGATCCGGTGATCACCATGCGGGACGGCCGCTACTGCCTGCCCGTAAAGGCCGAATATAAAAGCAGCTTCCAGGGCATGGTCCACGACCAGTCTGCCACCGGCTCCACCCTTTTTATCGAGCCCATGGCCATCATTAAATTAAACAACGAGCTGCGGGAGCTGGAGATCCGGGAGCAGAAGGAGATCGAAATGGTGCTGGCTGCCCTCAGCATGGAGCTGGTCCCCTATGTGGAGACCATCCTCATAAACCTGAAGCTTCTGACAAAGCTGGACTTTATCTTTGCCCGGGCCGCTCTGGCCAGACATTATAACTGCTCCATGCCGAAATTCAATAAGAACGGCTATATTCACATCAAGGACGGCCGCCATCCGCTGCTGGACCCGAAAAAAGTGGTCCCCATCAACGTGTATCTGGGAAAGGACTTTGACCTGCTCATCGTCACCGGCCCCAATACCGGCGGAAAGACCGTATTCTTAAAGACCGTGGGGCTTTTCACCCTCATGGGCCAGTCTGGCCTCCAGATCCCGGCCTTCGACGGGTCAGAGCTGGCTGTATTTGACGAAGTATTTGCCGACATCGGAGACGAACAGAGCATCGAGCAGAGCTTAAGTACCTTCTCCGCCCATATGACCAATATCGTGAGGATCCTGGAAAAGGCCGACAGCCATTCCTTATGCCTCTTTGATGAGCTGGGGGCCGGAACAGACCCCACCGAGGGCGCAGCTCTGGCTATTGCCGTGCTGTCCTTCCTCCACAATATGAAATGCCGCACCATGGCCACCACCCATTACAGTGAGTTAAAGGTCTATGCCCTGACCACTCCCGGCGTGGAGAACGCCTGCTGTGAATTTGATGTGGAGACCTTAAGGCCCACCTACCGTCTGCTCATCGGCATTCCGGGAAAGAGCAACGCCTTTGCCATCTCCCAGAAGCTGGGGCTTCCCGATTTCATTATCCAGGATGCAAAGTCCCGTCTGGAGGAAGGCGACGAGGCCTTTGAGGACCTGCTGGCCAGCCTGGAGGAAAGCCGCGTCACCATCGAAAAGGAACGGGAGGAGATCGCCTCCTATAAATCGGAGATCTCCCGGTTAAAGAGCCGTCTGGAGCAGAAGGAGGAGCGGTTTGACGAGCGGAAGGACAAGCTGATCCGAAACGCCAACGAGGAGGCCCAGAGGATCCTCCGGGAGGCCAAGGAAACTGCCGACCAGACCATCCGCCAGATCAATAAGCTGGCCCAGTCCTCCGGCGTGGGAAAGGAGCTGGAGGCAGAGCGCACAAAGCTTCGGGAAAAGCTGGACAAGGTCGATAAAAACCTGAGCCTTAAAAATGAAAAAGGCCCGAAAAAGACCATTTCTCCAAAGAAATTAAAGATCGGGGACGGGGTCAAGGTGCTGACCATGAACTTAAACGGCACCGTCAGCTCCCTGCCCAACGCCAAGGGCGATCTGTATGTGCAGATGGGGATCCTGCGGTCTCTGGTGAACATCAAGGACCTGGAGCTTTTAAACGAGCCGGCCATTTCCGGTCCCGGTATGGATCTGATGAAAAAGAACAATACCGGCAGCGGAAAGATCAAGATGTCCAAGTCCTTCTCCGTTTCCCCGGAGGTGAACCTGATCGGCATGACCGTGGACGAGGCCATTCCCGTACTGGATAAGTACCTGGACGATGCCTACCTGGCCCACCTTCCCAAGGTGCGTGTGGTCCACGGACGGGGGACCGGCGCCTTAAAGGCCGGGGTCCATAAGCATCTGAAAAAACTGAAATACGTGAAGGAGTTCCGGCTGGGCGATTTTGGAGAAGGCGATACCGGAGTTACCATTGTGACATTTAAGTAAAACTGACAGGGAGGAACATGGAATGGTTGATAAACAGAGGATCCTGATCGTGGACGACGATGCCAATATCGCGGAGCTGATCTCACTGTACCTGATGAAGGAATGCTATGAAACAAAGATCGTGGGGGATGGGGAATCGGCGCTCCGGGAATTTCCTTCCTTTAAGCCAAACCTGGTGCTGCTGGATCTGATGCTCCCGGGGATCGACGGCTACCAGGTATGCCGGGAGCTGCGCACCGTCTCCCAGGTCCCCATCATCATGCTTTCGGCCAAGGGAGAGATCTTCGACAAGGTCCTGGGGCTGGAGCTGGGAGCCGACGACTATATGATAAAGCCCTTCGACTCCAAGGAGCTGGTGGCCCGGGTAAAGGCCGTCCTGCGCCGCTACCAGGCCGGTTCCTCCGCCGTCTCCTCTGTGCCGAAGCAGCAGGGAGAGTTTGTGGAATATCCGGATCTCGTCGTAAACCTGACCAATTATTCCGTGCTCTATAAGGGCCGTTCCGTGGACATGCCGCCCAAGGAGCTGGAGCTCCTTTACTTCCTTGCGTCCTCTCCCAACCAGGTCTTTACCAGGGAGCAGCTCCTGGACCATATCTGGGGGTATGAATATATTGGGGACACCCGCACGGTGGACGTACACATCAAGCGTCTCCGGGAGAAGATCAAGGACAACGAATACTGGTCCCTCTCCACTGTATGGGGGATCGGCTATAAATTCGAGGTAAAACGATGACACATTCCCTGTACACCAAGTTTGTCCTGGGCTATCTCCTGTTCGGCCTTCTGGGCTTTGTCCTCATCGCCACCTTTTCCTCCCACATGACCCATGAATATCTGGTTCGGGAGCGGTCCGATGCCATGTACGATGAAGCCAACCTCCTGGCCTCCACATACAGCGATATTTACCAGGGAAAGACCATCTCCCTGGATACGGCCAACCCGCAGCTGGAGGCCGTATCCACCTATCTGGGGGCCTCTGCCTGGGTCCTGGACCATAAAGGCGCTGTGGTGGCCGAGACCTCTCCCGCCTCCCATTCGGGAAAGACCATCGAGGGCTTCGATCCCACGGTCACAGGAAACAAGTCCTATATCATCGGGGACTTCTTCGGCATGTTCCCCGGCGAGACCTTATCGGTACTGGCCCCCATCACCGGAAATTTCAATACATACGGCTATGTAGTGCTCCACATGCCCATGGAGCGGATCCTGGACAGCCAGAACCAGATCCTGAATATTGTATACATCACTGCGGCCATTATCTTCTTCCTGTCCCTGATCATCCTTTTAGTATTCACCAGAACTGTGTATTTTCCTTTGAAAAAGATCACCGCTGGAGCCATGGAATACGCCGGCGGCAATCTGGACCACACCATAAAAGTAAAGACCAATGATGAAATGGGCTATCTGGCCGACACCTTAAACTATATGTCCAGCGAGCTGGGAAAGATGGAGGAATACCAGAAATCCTTCATCGCCAACGTATCCCACGATTTCCGCTCCCCCCTGACCTCCATCAAGGGCTATCTGGAAGCCATTTTAGACGGCACCATCCCGCCGGAGCTGGAGGAAAAATATCTGGGGATCGTGATCTCTGAGACGAAGCGGCTCAATAAGCTGACCGAAGGAATGCTCACCTTAAACTCCTTAGACAGCAAGGGCTTTCTGTCCCGCAGCAATTTCGACATCAACCGGGTCATCAAGGACACGGCGGCCTCCTTTGAGGGCACCTGCAGCGCCAGAGACATCGTCCTGGACCTGACCTTTACCGACGACGTACTGATGGTCTACGCGGATCTGGGAAAGATCCAGCAGGTCCTTTATAACCTCCTGGACAATGCCATCAAGTTCAGCCACAACGGCTCCGTGATCTATATCCAGACTGCGCCCCGGTACGAAAAGGTCTTCGTTTCCGTCAAGGACACCGGCGTGGGGATCCCCAAGGATTCCCTGAAAAAGATCTGGGACCGTTTCTACAAATCCGACCTTTCCAGAGGAAAGGACAAAAAGGGCACGGGGCTGGGCCTCTCCATCGTAAAGGAGATCATCCAGGCCCACGGGGAAAACATCGACGTGATCAGCACCGCCGGCGTGGGCTCGGAATTCATCTTCACCCTGCCGCGGGCTGTGAATCTGTGATCTGGACCGAAGGTGTTTATATGAAGAAATTTTCCAATCCCATGCTGCCGCTATGGATCGTAATGTTCACAGTTTTCGTCTTCTTTGTCAAGGGCCTGGAGGACCATGCGTTTCTCCTTCTGTATACGCTGGCGGTCCTCGGTCTTTATTATCTGTCCCGCGAAGACAGGACGCTCACGATCATCATCCACTGGAATCTCCTGGGCATGGCCGCCGGACTGCTCCTCCTCTGGCAGAACTGTGCCAGGTCCCAGTGGGCCATGGCTGGCGTGGCCGGCTTCTGCGTGATTTTCCAGATCATCCGCATCTATAAGCTCATAATGAAATAGCCGCAGACAGCGACTCCGGCACCCGGGACAAAAAAGCGCCGCCCGGCCCATCGCGCATCAGACGCGGGGCTGGACGGCGCTCTGCCGTTTCTAGATCTCTTCTGCAATGTCGTAAAGCAGCCGCTCGGACTCCTCCCAGCCCAGGCACGGGTCGGTGATGGATTTTCCGTAAATGTGCTCGCCGATCTTCTGGCTTCCCGGCTCCAGATAGCTTTCGATCATCACGCCCTTTACGAATTTATGGATATCCGGGGAATAGCGGCGGCTGTGAAGGACCTCCTTCACGATCCGCACCTGCTCCTCGTAGCGCTTATTGGAGTTGGAGTGGTTGGCGTCCACGATACAGGCCGGGTTCACCAGCTCCCGCTCTCCGTAAAGCTGTAAAAGCAGTTCCAGATCCTCGTAGTGGTAGTTGGGGATGCACTGGCCGTGCTTGCTGACCGCTCCCCGGAGGATCGTATGGGCCAGGGGATTCCCGTCGGTGGTCACCTCCATGGTGCGGTAGATGAAATCATGGCCGTGCTGGGCCGCATAAACGGCGTTTAACATAACGCCCAGATCCCCGCCGGTGGGGTTCTTCATGCCCACAGGCACGTCCACGCCGCTGGAGGTGAGCCGGTGCTGCTGGTTTTCCACCGACCGGGCGCCGATGGCGATATAGGACAGCACATCCGATAAATAGCTGTAATTTTCCGGATACAGCATCTCGTCCGCCGTGGAAAAGCCGTAATCCTGGATCGCCCGCATGTGGAGCTTCCGGATGGCCACCAGGCCCTCGTACATATTGGGCTTTTTCTCGGGGTTAGGCTGATGGAGCATCCCCTTATAGCCGCCTCCGGTGGTCCTGGGCTTGTTGGTATAGACCCGGGGAATAAGGATCAGCTTGTCGCCCACCTTCTCGCTGACCCGGGCCAGCCGCTCCATGTATTCGCATACAGAGTCCTCCCGGTCCGCCGAGCACGGCCCGATGATCACCAGGAATTTATCGCTTTCCCCAGTAAATACTGCCGCGATCTCTTTATCTCTTTTCTCTTTTAACTCCACTGCCTCGTCAGACAGGGGAAATTCTGCCTTGATCAGCTCCGGTGTAGGGAGCAGGCTTTTAAACGTAAATGCCATGATGGCCATTGCCTCCCGTTTCTTTATTCTTCCCGGCGTGAAAACGCG
The DNA here is from genome assembly GCF_025567195.1 of Alitiscatomonas aceti. Classification (NCBI taxonomy): domain Bacteria; kingdom Bacillati; phylum Bacillota; class Clostridia; order Lachnospirales; family Lachnospiraceae; genus Alitiscatomonas; species Alitiscatomonas aceti. The sequence continues at coordinate 112,960 of NZ_JAOQJF010000006.1, forward strand.
CCTCCGATCCCCAGCTCCATCCTGTATTTGGCCACAGTACGCCTGGAAATGGCCATTCCCTCGGCTTCCAGGAGCTTTGCCAGCTGTTCGTCGCTGCACGGGTGCTTCTTGTCCTCCTGGTCCACCAGGGCCTTCAGACGGGACTTCACCGTATTGCGGCTCACATCCTCCCCGGTCTTCCCTCCGCCGGAGATCCCGGTGGTAAAAAGATCCCGGATCAGCAGACAGCCTGCGGGGGTCAGGATATATTTATCCCGGATCGCCCGGCTGACGGTGGATTTGTGGATCTCCCGCTCAGCGGCGATCTCCTCTAAGGTCATGGGCTTTAAGGGCTCCTTTCCCAGGAAATACCCGGCCTGGCGCTTTAGGATCCCTTCTGTGATCCCCTCCAGGGTCCTTCTGCGCTGCTCCACGGCGTTCATGATGAACCTGGCCCGCTTCAGCTTCTCCTCAAAGTAATTCTTTAACTCCTCGTCCTGGGCCGTCTCCATCATATGTACATAGAACTCATTGATGCTGATATTCCCGGCCCACTTATCATTGAGGCTCACGGTCCACTGGCCGTCCTGATAGCTCAAAATGATATCCGGGAACACATACTGGGCCCGGTCGCCCCCGTAGCCGTTTAAAGGCCTGGGATTCAGGTTCCGGATCACATGGATCAGCTTCCGCACCTCCACAGAGGAAAGCTTCAGTCTTCTGGAAATGGTACTGACCTTTCCGTCGGCCACATCCTGCAGATGGTTCCGGATAATGGTGCAGAGAGCGGCCTCCTGCTCCATTCCCAGCACCTGGAGGACCAGACACTCTTCCAGACTTGAGGCAAAGATTCCCACCGGCTCCAGCTCCTTCAGCCTGGAAACGATGTACTCCACCTCAGAAACCTCCGCTTTAAGAGCCTCTGCGATCTCTGACGGCGGGACCGTGAGATACCCGTTCTGGTCCAGGGAATGGATGCAGAACTTCACGATCCTGTGCTGCTCCTCCGTGAGCGTCTTCCAGGGGAGCTGCATCATGATCATATGCTCCACCGACTGCTCCGTATCGTCGGCCTCATAGATCTCCCCACGGGAATCTCCGTCCCTGGACGCGCCGTTATAAAACCGGTCGTACTCCCGGTAAGCCACCGGCAGCTCCCCCTCCTGGCGGCCGGAGGAATATTCCACCAGAGGATTTTCGATCTCCTCATTCTGTAAAAATTCCTCCAGCTCCGTCATGGACATGCTGAGAATGTTTAAGGACTGCATCTGTACCTGGGATAAAACCTGTTTCGTCTGCAAAGATATATCTGTTTTGATCTCCAATGTAACCCTCTCTCCTGTCTTATCTTTCCCCGGCCCGGTACCGTTCCAGAAGCCGGTTGATCCTCTTTGTGGGATTTAAAAGCTCGCTCAAAGAGGAGTCATGGTTTAAGTTGTCAATAATGAGAGCGATATATTTGCTCATATCCACATCGATATAATATGGCTTCGATAAAAGCTCCGGCGTCTGATAGATCAGATTGGTGGTCAGCACCCGGTCGATGACGCCGTTTTCATAATATTCGTCGAATTTCTTAAGGCCGTTGGTAAAAAGTCCGAAGGTGGTGCAGATAAAAACCTTTCTGGCCTTTCTCCGCTTCAGCTCCTTGGCTGTGTCCAGCATGCTCTCGCCGGAAGAGATCATATCGTCAATGATGATCACATCTTTTCCTTCCACGCTGGCCCCTAAAAATTCATGGGCCACGATGGGATTGCGGCCATTGATGATCTTTGTGTAATCGCGGCGCTTATAGAACATGCCCAGATCCAGTCCCAGCACGTTGGCAAAGAACACAGCCCGTCCCATTCCTCCCTCGTCGGGGCTGATGACCATCATGTGGTCGCTGTCGATCTGCAGGTCCTTTTCATGCTTTAACAGATGCTTGATGAACTGGTAAATGGGCTGCACCGTCTCAAAGCCCTTTAAGGGGATCGCATTCTGCACCCGGGGATCGTGGGCGTCAAAGGTAATGATATTCTCCACGCCCATGCTGGTCAGCTCCTGGAGCGCCAGGGCACAGTCTAAGGATTCGCGGCCCGTTCTCCGGTGCTGGCGGCTCTCATAAAGGAACGGCATGATCACGTTGATCCGTCTCGCCTTTCCGCCTACGGAGGCGATCACACGCTTCAGGTCCTGATAATGATCATCCGGGGACATATGGTTCTGGATCCCGCTTAAGGAATACGTCAGGCTGTAATTACACACGTCCACCAGGATATAAAGATCGTCGCCGCGGACGGATTCCAGGATCTCGCCCTTGCCCTCGCCGGATCCGAATCTGGGAGTCCTGGCCCCGACAATATAGGAATCCCTCTGGTAGCCTGCAAACGCGATGGTGGACTTATGCTCGCTTTCCCGCTCGTTCCTCCACCCGGTCAGCCAGGCGTCTACCTTTTTTCCCAGGGTCTCACAGCTCTTTAAGGGGATCAGCCCCAGAGGGCCCACCGGGATCGTCTCTATCTGTTTTTCTTCGTAAAGCATATTTTTCCTCCATTTTTCTGCGCTGAACTACATTTTATAACAAAATCCGCCGTTTCGTCAACCTTGTTTCCCATAACCGCGCCGCAGAAGCCTGAGATCCTCGCCCAGAAGGGGCAGGACCTTGTACTGGCTCATGATCCGGGAGGTGACCCGTTCCGTAAATTCGTCCTGCATCCGGCTTAAGGCCAGATTGGTGGAGATAATGGTGCCCAGCTTTTTTGTAAGCCGCTCGTTGATGCAGTAAAAGAGCTGGGAGGCCGTAAAGGTATTGATGAGCTCCGTCCCCAGGTCGTCAATGATCAGAAGGTCACAGTCCAGGATATAGGCCGCCCGGTCCCTTACCTCCTCCCCGTCCCGGCCGCCGAAGCGGCTTTCCGACAGGATATCGAACATGTCTGTGGCCGTCAGGTACACCACCGAATAGCACTGTCTTAAAAGCTCCCGGGCAATGCAGTTGCTGAGGAAGGTCTTTCCGCAGCCAGTGCTCCCGGTGAACAGGATACTTCCCTTTTCCCGGCCAAAGTTTTCCACATAGGCTCTGCACTCGCCGATGACCATGGACATGTAATCGTACACCGTCATTCCCACCCGGCCGTCGATCCGCTCCCTGTCATAGTATTCCATGGAAAGGGTATCGAAATTCTCCCGTTCCAGCACTTCCCGGATATTGGACTGGTCATAAAGGACCTGGATCTCCATCTGGCGGAAGCAGCGGCATTTTTTTCCGTCTGCAAAGCCTGTGTCCCGGCAGCAGGGGCAGTGGTACTGCATTTCCATATAGTCGTCCGGATAGCCCGCCCGCTGCAGGTATTTTCTCTTCTGCTCCTTCAAAAGAGAGGCTTCCTCTTTGAAGGCCCTGGCCCCGTCCTCGTCCCCCTGAAGCTTTCTCCTGGCCGCCTGGGCCATGGCGGCGGCGATCTCATCCGTCAGCGCCTCCACCTGGGGGATCCTTTCATACACCTCCCGGATCCGCTCATCCTGACGGCGCTTATTTAAAAACTGGCGCTGGTTGTACACCCGCATGATGGCGTCAAACTGGGAATTACTCAGTGCCATCCATTCTTCCTCCCTTCTGCTGTCTCCTTCTCATATCTTCCCATACATAATCCTCATAATTATAGGTCCGTTCCTCAAAGTTCTTAAACCGGTTGGAACCGGCGGGCTTTCTTCCCGTCTCCTGGCCTCTGCCGTTTCCCGGCTCCCGCCGGTCCTGTCGTTTCGACGCCTGCCGCCTCCGGTCCAGCTCCTCCACGTCCCCCAGGGTCTTTACCCCGGCTTCCTTCCAGCCAGTGAGGATCTTGTCGGCATAGGGAAAGCTGGCCGTTCCTGTGGCCTTTATGGTCCTTCCGCAGGCCTCTGTCACCAGCTTACAGTCAAAGCCAAACTCCTTAAACCACCGCTTCATAAATTCTGTCTCCGCCGTGGCCGGGCTCCGCCCTGTGATCCCGAAGGCCTTCATTACTGCCGATGTGTCCCGGGAATACCGCATGGTGTAATCCCTGGCCTCCTCCCTGGTATGGATCCCCATCTGATACCAGTTTAAGGCCACCTTCTCAATATACCGGATGCTGGAATGGCCGCCTCCGGCACAGTACTCCGCCAGATACTCCAGAAGATCCCCGGACATCTTAAGGCCGTCGTAAAAAAAAGCAAACTTTTCACATTCGATCTGGGTAAAGGTCTTGCCCAGATACTGCTGGACCGCGTATAAAAGGGCTGTAAACTCCTCATCCCCGGAAAGGCGCTCCATACGGTCGCAGCTGTTTCCCTCCTCGGGGATCTCCACATCCCTGGCCGCCGCCGCTTCCTTTTCCGCGCTCTGGCGGGACTCCGGACGGCCTCCGTCTCCCTCCCGCTCCAGAAGGCCGGCTTCCTCCCAATAGGCCAGGGCACGCTTCACGTCCGCCTCTGTATGGTCCAGGGCGTCGGCAATGGCAGACACGGTGACCTCCTCCCCCTCATGGCGCAGCAGGTAAAGGAATACCTTCACATATTCCCCATTGGCCGCCGTCATATATGTGTCGATAAATGCATTGGATACCACAGTCCCCTGGAATGCCATTTTGTTTTTCATCCCTAAATTCATGATCCTTCACCCTCACAACTTTCCTGTTTCCATCATAACACAGCTCTACCCAAAAGGAAATAGGCGGAATCATCCACAATCTGGATTGTGGATATTGTGGATAACGTGGATAAGCCTGCGGCATAATCCTGGGGAATTTCCACGAAAATTGTCGTATCCCTTGTATTTCCTAACTTTTCCACATTTGTCTCTTACCAGTTATGTAAATAAAAAAATCCACAGGGTTTTCTTCGGCTAACTGTTGAAAACTCTGTGGATATTGTGGATAACTTACTTCTTAAGGAGATTTTCCCCCACTTTTACTATATCTCCGGCCCCCATAGTTATCAACAGGTCGCCGGATCCACATTTTTCCAGAAGAAATTCTTCAATTTCTGAAAAGCTGGGGAAATACCAGGCATCTGTTCCAAGACCGGCGATCTTTTCCGCCAGCATGGAGGAGCTGATCCCCAGGGTATCGGTCTCTCTGGCCGCATAAATGTCTGCCAGGACCACATGATCCGCAGCAGAAAGGGCTTCGGCAAAATCATCCATCAGCGCCCTGGTCCTGGTATACGTATGGGGCTGGAACACGCACCACAGCTCCCGGTGGGGATAATTCTCCGCCGTGGAAAGGGTGGCCGCGATCTCCTGGGGATGATGGGCGTAATCGTCGATGATGGTAACGCCGTTCAATACACCCTTTTTCTCAAACCGGCGGTGGGTGCCCCGGTAAGCCAGAAGGCCGGCGCAGATATCCCCATCGTCCACGCCCAGCTCCCGGGCTGCGGCAAAGGCTGCCAGGGAGTTATACACATTGTGCATTCCCGGCACGCCTAAGACGACCGTGCAGACCTTCTTCCCGTTCTCCAGAAGCTCATAGGACGCGCAGGCGCTTTCGTCAAAGGCCACATGGGCCGCGCTGTACCTGCTCCTTACCGGATCGCTTCCCACAGTGATCACCCGGCACGGAAGTCCTTTACAGATCTCCTCATATTCCCGGATATCGCTGTTTATGATCAGGATGCCATCCTCTGGCAGAAGCCCTGCAAACCGCCTGAAGGAGTTCCGGATATCGTCGATATCCTTAAAGAAATCCAGATGGTCCGCCTCGATGTTCAGAATGATCTCCATGGTGGGAAAAAAGGACAGGAAGCTGTTGGTATATTCACAGGCCTCGGTCACGAACATCTCCGGGCCGCCCACACGGATATTGCCGCCGATGGCGTCCAGCATCCCCCCTACGGAAATGGTGGGGTCCTTCCGTGCCTCCATCAGGATCTCCGTCAGCATGGATGTGGTGGTGGTCTTTCCATGGGTTCCCGCCACGGCCACCGACTGGTTATAATTTCTCATGATCTGGCCCAGAAGCTCCGCCCGGGTAAGGATCGGGATGGACCGTCCCGCTGCGGCTGCATATTCCGGGTTGTCGGGATGGACTGCGGCCGTATAGACCACTACGTCGGTCCCTTCCATAATATTCTCCGCTTTCTGTCCGTAAAAGAGCTTTGCTCCGTGGGCCTCCAGCTTCTTTGTGAGCTCCGACTCCCTGGCGTCGGAACCGGATACGGTAAATCCCCTTTCCAGCAGGATCTCCGCCAGACCGCTCATACTGATCCCGCCAATGCCGATAAAATGCACATGGCAGGGACGTTCAAAATCTATATGATACATGTATCTGCTCCTCTCGGTATATTCACCTTTATCATAGCACATAAAAAGCAGAAAATCCATAGGATCCAGGCCCTGGATCCCTGCTCTTCAGGCCGCTTCTGCCGCCAGGAACCTCCGCTCTCCCGGGGCGGATGCCTCTTGGCGCTAAAACAGCTCCTCCCGGTATGGTTCCAGCGCTCCCAGAAGAATCTGGCCCAGGATCCCAACGGCCAGGATCTCCCCGGCACCCACGGTGATCATCATGAACCATACCATGTCCCCAGAGCCATAGGCGTATTTTAATACCCACGGAATGATCAGCGTATTGGCTGCAATGGGGGGAAGGGAGACCAGATACCGGTTTTTTCTGAAAAGCCGGGAGCCCACGGCTCCCATCAGCGTTGCAAGACTCCCGAATACCATGTCCAGGGCTGCGGCCCCGCCCAGGAGATTGGAGATCAGGCAGCCCAAAAATACCCCGGGCACCGCCGCCGGGGTAAAGTATGGAAGGACGCACAGGGCCTCAGAGATCCGGAACCGGACCGGCCCGAAGCTGATGGGACGGAAGGCCATGGTCAGGACCACATAGACCGCGGCGATGGCCGCTCCCTGGACCATCTGCTTTACGCGGCTGTCCGGCCCCGGGAACCGGCGGCTCCTGTCCTCCGGCCTCCCTGCCGCCCAGACCGTTCCGTCTTCCCCAGACGTTCCTTCCCGCCGTCTTCCGACGATCCATAAAAGCCCCGTAATAAGGGCCGCTCCCGTACTGTCGATCAGAACGTCTGTGACCATTCCCGCCCGGCCCGGTACAAAAAGCTGGTGAAGTTCATCGGTGCAGGCATAAGCCACGGTCACCGCCAGGGCGGCCTTCAGCCATTTCTTCCAGGGAAGCTCCCACTGGAACAGGGCGAATAAAACAGTCAGATGGAGCACCGCAAATTCCGTAATATGGGCAGTCTTCCTTACCGGTGTGGCCAGGAGACCGCACAGATCATGGACCTGCTCCGGCGACAGCCGGTCCGTAAGCCCCACGGCCTCCGCCGTCCACAAAAGCGCTCTGGTAACGCTGTCGCTCATTTCCGTGGACACGTCCGCCGGCTGGGCCGAAAACCAGAAAATGGCTGTCATGATCACCAGCGCCGGGATCCATGCCAGATATTTTTTCATAATACGCATACTCTCTTTCTAAAACATTTTACAGGGAGATCTCACCCCGGGCCCTGGCTCTCCGGTCCTCAATGGAATGGATCACCGGAACCATAAAGATCGCCACGATCCCTCCGGCAAAGCCGTTGTTATACAGGTTCATTCCTCCGTAGACGATGCCCACATTTAAAGCCACCGATGAGTGGAGGAAGCCGGCCAGGATCCCCACGATCCAGCCAAATTCCCCGGCTACGGGAGCCAGGGTCGTGGAGAATAAAAGCGCCAGCAGAGGAGACGGCTGGTTCACATGCCAGTGCTTGGTGAAACCGCCCAGGACCACTCCAAACATAATGGGGGCAATATTTCTCAGATGCTTTCCCGTGGAGCAGAAGCCCACGATGGTAAAGATCCCGCCAATGGTGGGGCCGTTCAGATCTCCTCCCACGGCCGCCACGAACAGGGTGGCGAACAGGCCGCACAGCCCCATATTGAAGGTGGTCGCCGGCCCGCCCTCGCTTTTCAGATAATCGGTGCCGGAAATTCCCGTGGTCTTCAGGATCCGGCCATAGGCGGCAAATACCTCTTTTCCCCCAAGGACCAGGGCTCCTCCCATCATGGACAGGAACAGGCCGCAGAGCACAAAGAGAAAGAGCCGGTTGTTTCCCGTGGACCAGATGAGCCGGGATTCCGTCGTTACTCCAAAGGATTTCATCACCGAAACCACCACTGTGGCGATGATACCGGAGGCAAAGCCTACATTATAAAGAGAATAGCCCTTATGGGCATAGTGGACATGGGTAGCCAGAGGCGGCAGCACAAAGCCGATGGCGATCCCCACCAGGATGCTTAATGGCAGCCTGGCCAGGTATGGAAGCTCTGTGATATACATGATCTGGGTAATGATCGGGGACAGACTGGTACCGTAAAATCCGATGTAAATATATCTGGACATATGGGTCTTATGGTATTTGGAATACAGATACACCCCCAGTAAGATCGCCCATATATTCATCAGATTCTTTCCAAACAGGGAAAATCCGAACATCAGACAGCTGGATGTGATCGTATGGCCGTCCATCTCCATTCCCAGGAAATAGATGGTTCCGATGGCAGCCAGGGTAAGAATACCCGCGTTGATGAACGCCGCTCCGATCCCCCCGACGAGGAAATAATCGGTGATCAGGAAATCCGGCTCTTTTATGATCCGCCAGAGTCCTGGTATGATGTCCGAGAGAGGCTGGATCATCAGTCCCACCACAATAAAATACAGCGGGATCAGCGCCAGAAGACCAAATTTTTCTGCACGTATATATATCCTGTTTCTGCCCATACATTCTCCTTTTTCTTTGTATTTCCCGTTTATTTTACTATAAAAACGCCCCCACTGTAAACAGCGGGGGCAAAATTTCCAGGAAAAATACGAACAGGACAGCCAGAAGCTGCCTTCCGGTCAGCGGATCTGGGACAGGATCCCGGGATCTTTGATCCGGTCGTCTTCTGCAAACAGCAGGATCTTTGACAGGATCTCCGCCGTCTTCGGATCGTCGTCCACAAAGGGAAGGAAGATCCGTCCCCGGTGCTGGGAGTGGACGGGCACCACAAATACCATGGCGTTTCCCATCTGATGGACAACTCCGCTGCCCAGATGGACCGTATACTGCCCCAGCTTTCCGTCAATGAACGCATGGGTCTTTTCCAGACGGACATTTTTCAGCCTGAACAGCTCCAGGCTGCACTGGATGATGGCGCTGCGCATCTCCACCGTGGACCGGCTGGTCTCCGGATCCACGCCTCCTGCATGAGCCGTACTGACAGCCAGATCCACATCCCGCATCACCTCACTGTATATGACGTCGGGAATCTCCCGTATCCTCAGAGGCTTCATGCTCTTTCTGTCATAAAATACCACAGCTTCCAGAGTCGGAGCCTCAATATCGCTGGGAGAAAACCAGTCGGCCATGGCATAGATCCGGGCCACGATATTTTCCCTGTAATAGACCTTCTGGAGGCCGTCCTCATAATCGGCCACCCAGCGTCTGGTCCGCAGGGTCCCCGCCGTTTTCTTCGGCTGGATCTGATTTCCCGCAAACATGGCTGATTCTGTCTTTTCCAGTTCCTCCTCCAGCTTCACATACAGCTCCCGGAACACCTGTTTAAAGGGCTGGCGGATCTGTTTTTCAAATAACAGCCTCTGGTACTGGTGCCAGCAGCCCTTCTCATAAAGATCCCAGGGATGGGCAATGAGAAATCCTGTGTCCTCCTGGACTGGGGTAATGGCTCCTGTCCAGTCCACCAGGCCTTCTCTGGTCAGAAGCCCCAGCGCCGCCTCCTGCTGCTCCCCGGAAAGCCCAGCTTCCCTGTCCGCCTGGTCCGCTCTCAGAAGTACCAGAGGCGTCACAATGGGACCTGCCACCGGGTTTTCCTGAAGTTCCAGAAGCTCCCAGGCTTCAAAGACCGTCCGGTCCTCCATGGCCTGCTCCATCATCTGCCTGGTGCGGCTGTACTGGTCCTTCAGCTGCTTATGGACCTCCTGATACCGCAGGACTGTCTCATTCTTTTTAAACCTGGAGGGCACAGACTTCAATGTCTTTCCTCCCTTTTCGCAGACAATGGAGCTCTTCCCGTCCTCAGCCACAAAAAGGCGGATCTTTGTTCCATCCTCCAGCACGTCTCCTTCAAACAACGCCCTGGATTCCTCTGCAAGATGGGCCTCCATACGCAGCACCAGGCGGGTCACATCCGAAAATCCGGCGTTAGAGCTTAAATTCCGCAGAGCCAGCTCTGCCGCCCTGCCTTCGCTGGCACGCCTCTGGGCGCCAAACCGGCGGCTTTCCTTTTTAAACTCCTGGATAAAGCGGTAGCGTTCAAAAAGGATCTTATCCTTCTCCGCCCGGTCCTGGGGAAGCGGCAGGAGCCCCAGGCTCATCAGCAGGTCCTTATTTCTTTTCTCCCGGATCTCCTGGACCAGAGCCTCATACCTGGTATTTCCCAGGGCTGCATCCGCATACTTTCTGGCACGGCCATGGGCCGTTCCGGAGGAGGAATATTTGGCCGCATCGTAAAGCAGCTTAAAATTTTCCTCTCCCAGCTTTTCATACGCCTCAAAAAACCAGTGGATATCAAAGGCTCCGTCGCGCAGCTCTTCCGGGGATAAGGGCGTATATCTGGCGATCACAGACCTGGCGTACTCATCCATCCATTCACTGGTATGGGCCATAAAATAATAGCAGCCGCTCTTAAAGCCCGGAAGGTTTAAATATTCCTCCACCATGGGGATCCACTGCTCTGCATACATGGCCATCTCCACCAGACGCTTTTTCGTGATGTCGGTCCCCTGGAGCGCGCGGCCCAGATCTGCTGCCGTTTCTTCCGGCGCCGGGCGGCAGACCTTCAGAAGATGGCTCAGGACAGAACGGCGGCTGGACCCGCCCGAATAATAAGAATACTGGCTCCGCTCCAGCGTATCCTTCCCCAGGGCCGTTAAGATCTGCACCAGCACCGGGATCCCGTAAACCACACGGATGCTTCCTATGGAGCTGGAAAAGGGCGTCTCCTGTTCTCCCCGCTTTAGCTCCACCTGGAGCACTGCCGGGACGATCTCTTTATAAAGCGTATGGGCCAGGGTCATTTCCGGCATTTCCTCTCCAATGGTATCAAAACGGTATTTCCCGTCCTCTGGTCTTATTTTTCCCCGGCCAAAAAACCGGTCCAGATCCCCGGGCCTGGCGTCCCGTCCTGCCACTGCGCCTTTCTGTTCCACGAGGCTGATGGGAGAGAGCAGGCTTCCGATCCCCAGGAATTCAAACACTGCCTTATAAAACAGATCCTTGTCCCAGATCCCTCTTACATAGCACTGGACCAGGTCCGAAAGCTCCAGGAAGGAATTTTTCCTGCTCTGGTATCCGGCCAGAGCCCGTTCACCGCTTCTTTTATCATACCGGGCCTTTAGCTGGAACCGCAGGGCAAACGCAGTTCCCCAGTCCTCTTCTCCGGCCATCCCCAGCCAGGAGATCAGCTCTGCAAAGACCGGAAGATCGGCCGAGCGCTTCCAGACACGTTCCACTTCACCATTCCAACGGCTTTCCTGTACCTCATAGCTCTCATTTTCATCATTTAAAACGGAAACCAGCTTTCCAACGGCAGGCAGCGCCGACGATACCAGCTCTTCCCGGGGCACATATTGGAAAAACAGGCAGTCGATGACCGTCCTTGCCTGGGCTCCGAACCGGAGTCCTTCCACCAGCTCCGTAAACGGCGGCTTCTTTAAAAGCCCCTTTCCAAACACCTTTTTGTAAAGCTCCGTATTTTTCCGGTAATCTCCCTTCCTCTGGCGGCAGGCCTGATACAGGTACAGCTCCGTCAGAAGCTTTGTGGACCGGATCTCTTTTCTGTAAAACTCCTCCCACATTTCCCGGAAGGGATACTCGTCCAACGGCCCCATTTCAGGATCCTCCGCATTCCTCCACCGGCATCTTCCAAGCTCTGCTCCCAGGGTCTTTTCCTCTCCCCAGACTGTCGTATACTCCTTAAACTGATTGGCTTCCACAAGGCTGTTTAAAGCCTTGAGCACCCGGATGCATTCCTTTTCCCCATATGAAAACAGCTCCGGTGCCTTTTTGATATCCGTCTTTATTTCTGGAAGGACAAACTCCTTTTTCGTATCATAAAAGCCATAGCCTGGTTTTTTCAGGATATCTTCTCCATCCCCGTCCTTTCCGGTCAGCTGGGCCAGAAGCACCTGCTCCCTTCCCGTGGGGTTCTGGAAGGCCGCAAGGGCCGGACGCAGGGCTTCAAACGCCTCCGGAGCATCCTTCTTCATACCCAGAGCCAGATCCAGGGCCCCCATATGGCACTCCTCGGATTTTTCTCCCAGGAGCCTGGCCACACATTCCCGGAGCTTTTCCGGACTCTGGCGGCGCAGCAGGGAAAGGGTCTCCGTGCGGCCCTTTTTATATTTCAGATTCGCTTCCAGCTTCCGGTAATCCCTGTCGTCCAGATCCTCCAGGGCCTTTGCCAGACAGAAGGCTGAGGACACCGTATATTCCTCCGGGTTATGGAGAAGCTCAAACAGGATATCTCTCCTGGCGCGGCTCTCTGGTCTGTATAAAAGCAGCCGGGCGGTCATGGCACGGCTGGCCCCATATACCTGGCCCTGGCCCACCACTGGGATCAGAGCCGCCGCCTCGTCCAGATACGTTTCATCCTGGAGCATCCAGGCGATCACACACATACGCGCTGCCAGGTCGGACCGGCTCATGGTCACCCGGTACCAGGGGAAGATGCACGGATCCAGGTCCAGGCCCTTTTTGGGGATGCGTTCTATGGCATTCTTAAAGATCCCGTAGATCTTCCTGGCCTCTTCTTCGTTCTCAAACAGTCCATACGCAGTCACCGGAAGCTTTTCCGGCTCGGAGGCCTCCTCCCGCTCCACAGAAAACCATCCCGTCCGCTTTCCCCAGACCAGGTCCGACATGATGGAATACAGGCTTCCCATAAAACCTGGAAGATAGCACGCCATCAGCTCCAGGTCCTCCGGATATGTAAGAAATACCTCTCTGGCCGCCCGGGCGCTAAGTCTCTGATCCTGCAGGGAGCGGTTAAAATAAGAGGCAGTCAGCTTCTGGTTTTTCGTTCCGTTCTTTATCAGCTCCAGCACTGCCTCTACTCCGGCTCCGGCGTCGTAAAAGCCTTTGGCCCAGAGGGCGCAGCTGATGGCCACCGAATCATTTGAGCGGAGCTGCTCCTCACAGAACTCCGGCTCCCGCAGGCACTTTCCCATCAGATGCAGAAGCTTATTGCTGATCCGGTCTGCACTGTTCTCATCAAAGATCCCGATCCAGGTGCCCACCGCCCGCTTTACAGAGGAAAAACGGATCAGGTCATGATCCTCGATCACCTGGAATAGGGAAAGGAACGCCTCCGGACGGCCGGCATCCATGGTCTCACAGACCGCCTGCCGGGCCCCCTCCTGGAGCCTGGCCGCCAGAAGAAAATCCCCCAGCACCTTATAAAGCCCGGTATCTCTGCTCATGACGATGCCGCGGATCATTTCGTGGCTCAGCATTGCCGTATTATTTTCTCCGTACAGGATCTCCCGGACTGCACGGACCGTCTCCTCCCTTCCCAGGTCGATCTGGGCCGCCAGTATCCCGGCATAGGGCCAGCTTTCCGTCCTGGCATGGTCATAGATCTCAGGATCCGTCTTCCCCGTCAGGATCTCTGCCAGACTGGCCTTATAAAATTTAAGCTGGGAATACGCCCATAAAAGACTCACGCTCTGCCGGACAAAGGGAATATATTCTTTTGTCCGCAGACTCCTTCTGTACCATCCGGCCGTCATCTGGAACTGGTTCATCTGGTCCAGGGCATAATAAAACTCCTCTTCCTGGCCCTCCGGGACGCAGACCCTCACCAGGCCCGGCAGCTCCCTCTTATAAATCTCGCTTAATGTCCCGGCCTCCCCGTTTTCCAGAACCCTGGTCATCCACTGGAGAGGCTCGGTCTTTACAGAGTAATACGGATCCGGAAGCAGCTTCTTCTCCATTCCGGTCAGATCCTTTCCTGCTTCCTTCGCCTCCAGGATCCGCTGCTCCGTCAGCTTCTTTCTCGTTTCGTAGGTAAATCCTCCCATACATTCCCTCCCTTTACCATCCGGCCAGCATCGTCAGCCGTACAAAGGTAAATACAAGTCCATCGTGCCACGGGAGCACCTGCCCCAGCTCCGTCAGTTCCTCGTCATCAGCAAAGATCCGGTAGATCCCGTCTTCAAAACACTGGACCGCATTCTCCACCGCCTGGTCCGCATCCGCATCGTTCCCTCCTCTGAGGCCGAAGGAGATCTTTCCCGTCACAGCCTGCTCCTGGATCGTCTTACTGGTCAGCCAGGGAACGATCTGCCCCGTATCCTTCCTCTCGTTATACTGGCGCACCCCCAGGCATACCAGTCCTTCCACCAGCTCCTTCACAGTTTCCGGTCTGGATTCCAGAAGAAACTCCACAGGCTCCACGGCTCCCTGGTTCTTTTTCCCCAGCTTCCGCATCCGAACTTTTATGGTATACAATCACGTCTCCCCCTTCCGGCGATCTATCATGTTCCCATTATATCATACTCCATTCATCGAACTCCAGTTCTATTTTCTTACATTTTTATAACGTGCCGCTGGTTCCCCCTGCGCTTTTCTTCTATTTTAATACGCCAGTCAGCCATGGCAGGCCCAGGGAGACAGCCGGCACAAACGTCACCAGGAGAAGTCCCGACAGAATGGCTCCGTAGTACCAGAGCATATAGGGCATGACCTCAGACAGCGAGGTCTTTCCCACCTTTATGGCGACAAACAGGGTATTCCCCACAGGAGGCGTGATATTTCCAATACATAGATTGTAGACCAGGATCAGGCCGAACTGGACCGGATGCATACCAAAGGCCTCCACCACCGGAAGAAACAGCGGGGTGAAAATAAGAATGGCCGGGGTCACATCCATGAAGGTGCCCGCCAGAAGAAGGACGGCGTTCATAATGAGGAGCAGGGCCGCCGGACTGGATGTAAATCCCAGAAGAGCGGCGGAAACTGCCTGGGGGATCTGTGTGAAGGCCATGACCCAGCCCAGGATATTGGACACTCCGATGAGAAACACCACCATACCGCTCATCCTGGCGCTGTCGGTGACGATACGCCAGAACGAACGGACCGTGATATTCCCGTAGCAGATCCCCAGGACCAGGGCGTATAATACGGCAATGGCTGCTCCTTCTGTGGCCGTGAAGATCCCGGCTATGATGCCTCCGATGACCACCACGATAAGGGTGAGAGAGGGAATGGCCCGCAGAGCGGCTCTTCCCAGATTCTTCCAGTCATATTTTCCGGCGGCTCCCCTGTATCCCTTTCTCCCCGCTGCCGCCACCGCCACGGCAATACAGCAGGCGGCCCACAGAAGACCGGGCACATAGCCCGCCAGGAACAAAGCCGACACAGAAACGCCTCCGGCCGCCAGAGAATATGTGATCAGAGCGTTGGACGGCGGGATCAGAAGCCCCGACGGCGCAGAAGCCCCGTTGGACGCCGCGCAGAGAGCCGGATCATAGCCCTGCTCCTCTTCTCCGTCCCGCACCATGCTTCCCACGGCGGCAGCGGCTGCCGACGCAGACCCGGAAATAGCCCCGAACAGGGCGTTGGCCCCCACATTTGCCACCAGAAGAGAACCGGGAAGTCTTCCAAGGACTGCCAGCACAAGATCCACCAGCCGTCCGGCGATTCCTCCCTGGTTCATAAGGTTCCCGGCCAGGATAAAAAACGGAATGGCCGTAAGGCTGAACCGGCTCATTCCCACAAAGATCCTCTGGGCCGCCGTCACCACCGCCGCATCCGCGGAGACCGTCGCCAGAATGGCCGCCAGGGAAGAAATTCCAATGGAATAGGAAATAGGCACCCCCAGCGCCAGAAAAACCAGCATCACGCCTAAGATCGTCCAAAGTGCGTTCCATGCCATGGGTCAGCCCTCCCTTCCTGTTTTCAGGATCTCCCAGAGATTCAATCCTGTATACACCACACAAAGTACGCCGCTCACCGGAAGAACCGCATAAAAGAAGCCCACAGGAAGCCCCAGGGATGAAGTCATTTGTCCCATGGCCAGGTCTGTGATCTTCATCCCTCCATAAAAAAGAATGACCACAGAAAAAAGAAGAGCCACTGTCTCAGAGAAAACAGCCAGTCCCTTTTTTAACCCTGGCCCCAGCCGTTCCGTCAGCAGCGGGATATTCATGTGCCCTCTTTCACCAGTCACCAGGGACGCCCCGAAAAAGGCCATCCACCCGAACATATAGGACACCAGCTCCTCGGACCAGGACGACGGATTTTTTAAAAGATACCTGGTAAATACCTGCCAGCAGGTAAGGACCACCATAGCCAGGAAGCTGACGCCGGAAAGGATCTCCAGGGTGTGGTCCAGAACGTTTCTCATCTTCTCCATGATCTCCTCCTATTGGCCGGACGCATACATTTCATTGTATTTCCGGATCCTCTCATATAAAGGCCGGAGGGCGGGATTTCTTTCAAGGACCATCTCATGGAGCGGCAGTACCGCCGCTGCGAACGGTTCCCGGTCCGGATAGAGAAAGGTCACCTTCTGCTCCTTTTCCGCCTTCTCCCTGGCCGCCTCCACAGCCTTCCCCCACTCCTCCTGCTGCACCCGCTCCAGCTCTTCAAAGCCCTCCTCAAATACGGCTCTTTCCTCTTCTGTCAGGCTCTCCAGGAACCCATAGTTCCCGATCAGAAGATCCGGGACCATCTGGTGCATGTCATAGGAGTAATACCGGCATACATCCCCGTGGCCATTGTCCGTCAGGGCCATCTCATTATTTTCTGCCCCGTCGATGACGCCGGACTGAAGGGCCGTATAAACGTCCCCAAAGCCCATGGGCGTCGCCGACCCGCCCAGAAGCCGCATCATTTCAATATTGGTGGGGGACTGCTGGACCCGGATCTTTAGCCCCCGCAGATCCTCCGGCCGTTCCACAGGCTTTTTTACTGTATAAAAATTTCGCGTTCCCGCATCCAGCCAGGCCACCGCCGTAAAGCCTGCCTGTCTGGTGGCTGAAAAAACAGGCCCCGTCACTTTCTCATCCTCCATGGCCCCATGGTACGCCTCTGTGCTCTGGAACAGGTAAGGGAGGTTAAAAAGCTCATAATCCTTGCTGAAGGTCTCCAGAATGGCGTTGCTGGCCACACAGAAGTCCATGGCCCCGGTCTGGGTCAGCTGTACCATATCCGTCTGGGAGCCCAGGAGCTCGCTGGGATACACCTCCACCCGGAACCGGTCCCCCAGCCTTTCCCCGATCATTTCCTGGAAGGCAGTCAGCGCCAGATGGGTCGGATGGTTCACCGACTGGTTGTGGCCGATGCGGACGATCCGGCGGGAATCGGTCCGGGACCCGCAGCCGCTTAAAAGCGCCAGAAGCCCGGCTGCCAGGACCGCGCCCGCCGTAAGTCTCCTTTTTGCAGACTTCTCTTTCTTCATACCTGCACTGCCTCCGCTCCCGGTACAGAAAACCCAAAATACCGCACCGCATTTTCGTAAGAGATCCCCCGGACGATCCGGGAAAGGGCCTCCCAGTCCGCCGGATACTCCCCGTTCTCCACCCAGCGCCCCAGGACACCGCATAGGATCCGCCGGAAATATTCATGGCGGGGATAGGATAAAAGGCTCCTGGAATCCGTCAGCATTCCAACAAAGCTCCCCAGAAGGCCCAGGCTTGCCAGACTCTTTAACTGCGCCTCCATGCCATCCTTGTGGTCATTGAACCACCAGGCACTTCCCTGCTGTACCTTTCCCAGGATACCGTCTCCCTGGAAGCAGCCAATGAGAGTGCCGATGACCGCATTGTCCGCCGGATTCAGGGAATAAAGGATGGTCTTTGGCAGCTCCCCGGTCCGGTCCAGGGCGTTCAGATAATCCGCCAGCGGCCCGGACCGCAGAGGGCTTAAGATACAGTCTGCGCCGGCATCCGGCCCAAGGCCCGCATACAGACGGCTGCTGTTGTCTCTTTTCACGCCGAAATGCAGCTGCATCACCCAGCCCCTTTTATGGTATTCCCGGCCCATCACAGCCAGAAATGCCGTCCGGAACGCCGCCATCTCCCTCTTTTCCGGCATCCGGCCCGCAAGCCGCCAGGAAAAGATCGTTTCCACCTCTTTCCGGGACGCCTCCGCATAAGGGACATATGGAAGGCCGTGATCTGCGGTCACACAGCCCATGGAATCAAAAAAGTCCATGCGTACTCTCAGGGCGTCCAGGAGAGACGAAAAATCATGGATCTTCCGTCCGCTGGCGGCTTCCAGCCGTTCCAGATACGCCGGATAATCGGTTCTTTCCAGGCTCATGGCCCGGTCCGGTCTCCAGGCCGGAAGGACCTGTACAGGAAAGCCCGGATCCTCTGCCAGCCTGCGGTGCCATTCCAGAGGATCGGCCGGATCGTCAGTGGTACATAAAACCTTCACTCCCGACTGGCGGATCAGCCCCCTGGCTCCCATGGACGGCTCCTTAAGCTTCTCCCGGGTCAGCGCCCAGACCTCTTCTGCTGTCCTTTCATTGAGGACTCCGCCGTACCCGAAATACCGCCTCAGCTCCAGATGGCTCCAATGGTACAGCGGACTGCCCGCCGCCAGTTCCAGGACCCCGGCCCATTTCTGGAATTTTTCCCAGTCGCCTCCATTTCCGGTGACCAGTTCCTCCGGCGCCCCGCCGGCCCGCATCAGCCTCCACTTATAATGATCCCCGCCCAGCCACGCCTGGGTGAGATTTTCAAATCTCCGGTCCTCAAAGATCTCCCTGGCGTCTATGTGACAGTGGTAATCGGCGATGGGCATGGGCTCAGCATACGTATGATACAGCCGCCTGGCCGCGTCCGTATCCAAAAGAAATTCTTCATCCATAAACGGCTTCATGGTCTCACTTCTCCCCTTTCCCCAGGGCGTGCAGAGTCCTTCTGACCATGCCCGGCCCCGCTGCCATTTCCGTGAAATACTCTGTCACCCGGTCTGCCAGTCCGGCCTTAAAAAGATCCACTCCAAAGACCGCCGCATCCGACAGGACCGGCCGGAGAGCTTCCCTGATCTCTGGTCCCGGCACACCTTCTGGCCGGAGAACATGCTCCGATCCCCGGATATGCTCCATCTGAAGACAGCCTCCCAGCTGTATCCGTTCCAGCCGCCGTCCCAGCCTTTCCGCCATGGGATCCGGACTCAGCTCCATGAGCCTGCCATCATCGTCCACGGCCATCCGGTACCGGAGCCATCCGGCCAGCACCAGAGGGATCCCCCGGAGCCGGTCCATATCCAGATCCGGAGACTCCATATACGCCTTTATTGTCTCCCCGAACCGCACAAAAAGCTTCTGGGACGTGTCTGTGGCGATACGCTGGGGAGAATCCGGCAGGAACGGGTTGGGAAACCGGACTGTAAGCACTGTATCCAGAAATTCCCTGGGATCCAGGATCCCCGGATCTGTGACAGCCGGCAGCCCCTCCTCATACCCGATCCGCCTTAAAAGGGAGGCCAGATCCCTGTCCTTCATCTCCTCGGAGATCTTCTTATACCCCAGGAGACAGCCGAATACCGCCAGCGCCGTGTGAAGCGGGTTCAGACAGGTACATACCTTCATTTTCTCTGCTTTTTCCACAGTTTCCCGGTCTGTGAATAAAAAACCGGCCTTTTCCAGCGCCGGACGTCCATTGGGAAAATCATCCTCGATCACCAGATACTCACATTCCTCTGCGTTTACAAAGGGAGCCGCATACGTATTTTTTGCCGTCACCACAGGCTCCATGCCCGTTAATCCGTCCTCCTCCAGGATCTTAAGCACATCCTGCCCTGGTCTGGGGGTGATCTTATCGATCATGGTCCACGGAAAAGCCACCCGGCTCCGGTCTGTCACATATTCCAGGAAGCCCCGGTCTGCCAGCCCGTTTTCACACCATTTTCCGGCAAACGTCTCCATGGCCTCCAAAAGCCGGTCCCCGTTGTGGGAGCAGTTGTCCATGCTGACCATGGCAATGGGCTTTCTCCCCGCAAGGAACCGCCGGTACAGAAGCCCCGCCACCTGTCCCATATAGGTTTTGGCCCGGTCCGGCCCGTTTTTAAAGTCCTCCTCAGCTCCGGAAACGCCATATCCCTTTTCTGTGATGGTAAAGGACGCGATCTGCAGCGAGTCCATGGTGAAGATCTCCTTTAATCCGTCCAGGCCGTAAGAGGCCAGGACGCTTCCCACCACCGTCTTTTCCACCGTTCCGTCGGCCTTTAAGGTGACCAGGACCGAATATTCATCGTGGGGCCGGTTCACCCTTTCCAGGATCTCCGTATCGTAGCCCTCGGCGGCCACAAGCCCCCGGTCCATGATCCCCTGGTCCAAAAGCTCCTGGACTGCCCTGGCCGGAAATGCCCGGAAAATATTTCCGGCACCAAAATGGACCCAGACCGGTCCCCGCCCGGTGGCCTCCCGGACGGCCTTCCGGTCAAACTCCGGCAGCTTATATCCCCGCTCCGTCCACCACTTCCGCTCTCTTAAACCTTTCTCATTGAGCTCCATTCACCTTTTCCCCCTTTTCAATGGCCTCCCAAAGGCCGTTTAAATAGGCCGCTCCCAGGGCCCTGTCATAAAGCCCGTACCCGGGCATGGCCTCCTCTCCCCAGATCATCCGCCCGTGGTCCGGCCGTATGGGACCGGAAAAGCCGGTGTCATAAAGGGCCTTCATGATCTGGTACATATCAAAGCTGCCGTCTGAGGACAGATGAGCCGCCTCCTCAAAATCCGTGGGGGAATTGAACTTAAGGTTCCGCACATGGGCAAAATGGATCCTGCCCTTCAGGGCGCGGATCATGTCCGGCAGATCGTTGGCGCGGCTGGTGCCGAAGGAACCGGTACAGAAGGCCACACCATTATGGGGATCGTCCACCATGTCCATGATCCGGAGCACGTTTTCTTTATTGGTCATGATCCGCGGCAGCCCGAACACGCTCCAGGCCGGGTCGTCGGGATGAATGGCCATCCGGATGTCGTATTTCCGGCATATGGGCATGATCTGCTCCAGAAAATACCGGAGATTTTCAAACAGCCGTTCCTCATCCACGTCCCGGTACATGGCAAACAGCTCCTTTACCCGGGCCATGCGCTCCGGCTCCCAGCCCGGCAGGACCGTGCCGTTCATATCCCCGGCAATGGAGGAAAACATGGTCTCCGGGTCCAGCCGGTCCACCGCCTCCTGGGTGTAGGCCAGCACCGTAGACCCATCAGGGCGCAGCCGGGCCAGCTCCGTCCTGGTCCAGTCAAACACTGGCATAAAGTTGTAGCACACCAGATGAATGTCCTCCTGGCCCAGGTTTTCCAGTGTCTCTATATAGCGGCCGATATACACATCCCTGTCTGCCGCCCCTGTTTTAATGGCGTCATGGACATTGACGCTCTCGATCCCGGAAATATGGAGCCCGGCGGCCTCCACCTCCTGTTTCAGCGCCCGGATCCGCTGCCGGCTCCACACTTCTCCCGGCTTCGTATCGTAAAGCGTCGTGATGACCCCGGTCACGCCGGGGATCTGGCGGATCTCCTTTAAAGTAACCGTATCAAACCCTGTCCCATACCACCGCAGTGTCATTTCCATCCCATACAACCTCGCTTTTTGAAAAATTCATATGCTTTGGGATTAGTATGCCGCCTGGGAAAGAAAATATGTGCAGGCACACAGACCCGCGGAGTGTTTTTATATCATAGGACGTTCTTTCTTATAACAGAATAAAGCCCCGGGCCTGAGCCCGGAGCCATTTTTACAGCTTCAATACCTGGAGTACCTCTTTCATCCGTCCAGTCAGGTATTTCTTCTTATTATATGCAATAAAATACTGACGTTCCAGAGTATCGTCCGTCAGCTTCACCTCCTTAAGCCGCCCAGCGGCGAGCTGCTCCGCCGCCAGCTCCCTGGGGAGGATCGTAATGCCGAAGCCCTCCTCCGCCAGCTTTAAAAGACTCAGATCGCTGATGCTGTCCACCACCGGCCTGGCGCTGCATCCGTGGGACTCAAACATGGCGTCAATGCAGACCCGGTTCCCGCTTCCCTTTTCCCGCAGGAGCAGCCGGTACCCCGCCAGCTCCTTCACAGTCACCGGCCCATGGGGGCCGTAGGAGGGGGCGCAGACCGCCGCCATCTCTCCCCGGAATAAGGGCTGGATCACCCGCCTGGTCTGGTCCTTCAGCCCATCCACCACCGCAAAATCGATCTCATTCTCATTCAGCTTCTCTTCAATGGTCACGGTGTTCCCCACCAGCACCTCCATATGGATCCCAGGTATTTTTTCTTCCAAAAGCTTCAGCATCCCTGGGAGAAACGTTTCTCCCACTGATACATTGACTCCCATACGGCATCTGGCCATGGAGGTTCCGTCCCGCAGCACCGCCTCCGCTTCCTCAAACTGATCCAGGATAGAATCCGCATATTCCCTTAAGGTATTTCCCGCCTCCGTCAGATAGATGGTGCGGTTCATACGCTCAAACAGCTTCACCTGGTAAAAGCTTTCCAGCTCCTTTATAGCAACACTGACTGCCGGCTGGGTCATATTCAGCTTCCCGGCAGCCGCAGTAATGCTCTGGCATTCACACACGGTCTTAAAAATGTACATATGGCGGACCGTCATACTGGTTCTTCCTTTCATAAATAAATATTTATATATTTTATTTTAATATATATATTGATTTATGTCAAGAAAACCGTTATAACAATAGGGAACACAACGAAAAGGAGATATGTATGGAGAATCGAAACAAAACTCTTCTGGAAATATTCCTGACCTTCCTAAGAATCGGCGCATTCACCTTCGGCGGCGGCTACGCCATGATCCCGCTGATCCAGAAGGAAACAGTGGAAAAACACGGCTGGATCTCTGACAGGGATATCCTGGAGATCGTTGCCATAGCGGAATCTACTCCCGGTCCCATTGCCGTCAACTCGGCCACCTTTGTGGGCTACCGGGTCTGCGGCTTCACCGGAGCCCTCTGCGCCACTCTGGGCGTCGTCCTCCCGTCCTTCCTGGTCATCACAGCCATCGCCTTTGTGCTCCGGGAATTCCAGTCCATGAAGGTGGTCCAGTACGCCTTCTTCGGGATCCGCGCCGGAGTCCTGGCCCTGATCCTGAAGGCCCTGTGGTCCATGTACCGCCAGTGTCCGAAGAATCCGGTTTCCTATGCCATTGCGGCCGGTTCCTTCATCCTGGCGGCCATCCTGAACGTCAACGTGCTTCTGGTGCTGATCCTCTGTGCCGCCGCAGGCTTTCTTGCATCCACCATTTCCTTAAGGAGGGCTGAATCATGATCTATCTGGAGCTTTTCTGGACATTTTTTAAGATCGGCGCATTCACCTTCGGCGGCGGCTACGCCATGCTGCCCCTGATCCAGGCCGAGGTGGAATCCCATGGCTGGATGGCCTCCGCTGACCTTGTGAACTTCGTGGCGGTCAGCGAAAGCACCCCCGGTCCCTTTGCTGTAAATATTTCCACCTATGTGGGAACGGAGCTGGCCGGGATCCCCGGAGGGATCTTTGCTACCCTAGGCGTGGTCCTCCCGTCCTTCCTGATCATCCTTTTGGTGGCCCGGTGCTTTGAGGCCTTCCGGAACAGCCGGATCGTAAGCGGCTGCATGGCTGGTCTAAAGCCCGCTGTCATCGGCCTCATCGGCACTGCCGTCCTCTCCGTTGGAAAGACCGTTTTCTTCCCCCAGGGCTTCTCCACAGACGTCCTGGGCGGCATGAGCTTTTACATCTCCCTGGCCATCTTCCTTCTGATGACCGTACTGGCCTTCAAAAAAGTCCATCCGATCCTTCTGATCTGCCTGTCAGCCGTCATCGGGATCTGCGCTGGTTATGGGCTGGGGCTGCCAGTGTAGATGTGGATATGAAAAAAAGCCCGCCAACAGGCAAAAAATCGCCCCGGCCGCACGGCCTGAGCGATTTTTGTTTCTGATCTATAATTCTCTGTTCCCTCTCTGAGCACATCCGTATCCTTTTTCTCCCATGCCCGGATCTCCTGGATTTTTTTCATGAAAAATCAAGAAAATACAAAGACTTTGGATGCCAGAGCCAAAAAAATCCCCCCAGCACCCACAAACTTGAAAAGTTCTGGGTACTGGGGGAAAATATCCAGGCCGTGGTTCTCTCTGCCCGCTTTATCCCTCCGCCTGGGGCATCCGCGCATTCTGAACGAATCCGATCAGCTGGCCCGACAGCACCACCGTTAAAAGGGATACGGCGATGCGCTTCAGATCCAGATAGGATAAGGACAGCGCCAGCACCAGCAGGTCGCTGGCCAAGTACGGGATCCGGATATCGCTCTTTGTAACACGGCAGATACTCATGGCCAGGGCGTCGTCGCCGCTGGGGGCTCCGCCGGCCCTCACGCAGAGTCCCGCGCCGATACCGATGAACAGCGCTCCCACGATGGCTGCCGTCAGCGGCATATCCGCTAAGCCCGGCCAGAGTCTCGGGAACTGCTCAAACACCGCATAGGAAGCGGAAAACGTAAACCCGGCAATGGTGGAATAAAGAATAAACGACCAGCCCAGAAGCTTCCAGCCCACCAGATAGCAGGCCGCATTCATAATAAAACCGGTAATGGCAGGAGAAAGATCCAGCCAATAGTTTAACAGCAGTGTCATTCCCAGGATCCCGCCCTCCGTAACGCCGGAAAGCGAATGGACGTTATAAAGGCCAAACGCCATGATACTGCTGCCGATCATACACAGTGCTATTTTTCTTCTGTCTAATTGAATTTTTTTCTTTGAAACCATAATATCCTTTCTTTACAACGATCTCTGTCCGCCGTGATCCGTCCGGCCTGGTCCTTTCCGACACGACGGCCCGCCCTCATTACCCGAGGACCGAAAAATTCACGTCGGACAACACATTCAGCATCTGGCAGAACTTTTCAATATCTTCCTCTGAAAACATTTCTGCGATCTTCTTTACCGCCAGGCTATCCTGTTTTTTATATATTTTGTAGTTGGGAACTGCCTCCTCATTGATGGACAACAGATTCTGGCGCCGGTCTTTGGGATCCGGCGTTTTGACCACCAGCCCCTGGCGGATCAGCTCATTGATCTTTAGCGTTACTGCTGGTTTTGATACGCACAGCATCTCCGCGATCTTGGACGCCGTCAGCCGTCCGTCCATAGCGTAGATCAGCTCCAGGTACAGAAGACTGTTGTAGGTAATATTTTCGTCGATGAACTGCCGGTTCATCAGGCGCAGATCGCATAAGGCGGTGCTGTAATAAAAAGAATCCAGTGCCCTTCTCAGTTCCATTATCTACCCCCATTTTTCATTTGTTTTAGCCATAATAATTATTATAGCTTAACTATATAGAAATGTCAAGCCCCTGGAACAGTTCCCTCTTTCCGCCTGTGAGAACGCATTCGTGCCACTAAAAAGGCCGCCCGTCAGTTTCCTGACAAAGCGGCCTTTTCTCATTGGTAAATTAGCACTTAACTACGTTTACAGCGCGCAGCTTCTTGCTGTTCTTCGGATCCTGCTCAGTATCGAAGGTAACTTTCTGACCCTCTTCCAGAGTCTTGAAGCCCTCGCCTACGATAGCGGAGAAGTGAACGAATACATCGTCGCCGCCGTTGTCGTTGGAAATAAATCCGTAGCCTTTCTCAGAATTGAACCACTTAACTGTACCGTTATTCATTTTGGTACCTCCATAAATAAAATTTTCCGCACTGCCCTCAATAAATCCCCTTACATTTCTGTCGGCCTTTATTCAAGAAAACTCACATGCATCTGTAATTCATTTAACGTGCAAATGACTTACAAAATTGCATGTGAGTTCAATAATGCATCGGAATTACTGTAACAATATCACAAATCCGTCTGCCTGTCAATTATATTTTCCTGTAATTTTCCAGAGTTTTTTACAGGCCTCAGCCAGTCTGTTTTTACGGGCTTTTTACGCCTGGCTTACCGTCTTTCCCTTGAATACAATCCTCTTTGTTTCAAGCGTTTCCTTATCCAGCAGGACAAACGTAGCTTCCTTTCCCTCTGTCAGGCTTCCGATCCGGTCCTCCATTCCAATGGATCTGGCCGGGTTATAAGAAGCCGCACGCACCGCATCCGCCACCGGGATCCCAAACTTCACAGCCTGGCGAAGACATCCCATAAGGCTGGTCACAGAACCTGCCAGCGTCTCCGGATGGCCCAGAAGCGTTGCACGGTTTCCATGGACCTCGATCATCTGGCCGCCGAAGGGATATTCCCCGTCGGGCATTCCTGTGGCCCGCAGGGAATCGGAGATCAGGATCATGCGTTCTGCCCCGAACATGGCGAAGGTGGCACGGATCACACTGCCGTGGACATGGATCCCGTCGCAGATGATCTCGGGCATGACCTTCTTATTATCAAAGGCCGCTCCAATGACTGCCGGCTCCCGGTGATGAAGGGACGGCATGCCGTTATAAAGATGAGTGGCATGGTCAGCTCCCGCCGCAAAGGCCGCGCTGGCGGTTTCGTAATCGGCAACTGTATGGCCAATGGAAACATGGATCCCTTCCTCAGCCGCAGCCTGGATGAATTCCATGGAACCCGGCTGTTCCGGAGCCAGAGTCACCAGCTTCACAAGACCTCTGGCGTCTGCCTGGAGTCTTTTTAACATGGGCACATCGGGATCATGCAGGAAGTCACTGTTCTGGGCTCCCTTTTTTGCGCTGGAAAGGAACGGTCCTTCCAGATGGACGCCCACCAGCTCTGCACCGCCGCTGTTTTTCTCCTTATGGGCTGCGGCATTCTTACAGATCAGGGAAAGCTGGTCCTCGCCCAGGGTCATTCCTGCCGGGCAGATATACGCCACGCCCTCGGACAGCTCATAATCTGCCATGGCCTGGAGTCCCTCCGGAGTCGCATCGCTGAAATCCTCACCGACGCATCCATGGAAATGAACGTCCACCAGCCCCGGGATCACATAGCAGCCGGAGGCATCCACAATTTCCCCGTCGCTGCTGGTCCCCGCAAATACAGAGCCGTCTGTGCAAAGATCCTTTTCACAAAAACCGTGTTCCAGGTCGAACACGCTTCCGCCGGTTATCCGCATATTTCTACCCCCGTTCCCTCCAGTTTGGAGAGAGCCGCCTCGTCACATACCAGGACAACATCCGGATGGAGCTGAAGGATCGAAGCCGGACACTCCGGTGTGATGGGGCCGCATACAGTCTTATAGATCGCGTCAGCCTTATCTGCACCGCTGGCGATCAGAAGAATACGGCGGGCAGCCATAATGCAGCCGATGCCCATGGTCAGGGCCTGCTTCGGCACATCGTCAGCGCTGGCGAAAAACCGGGCGTTGGCTTCGATGGTGCTCTCTGTCAGATCCACCACATGGGTTTCCTTTACAAAATGATCGGATGGCTCATTGAATCCGATATGGCCGTTTCTGCCAAGTCCCAGAAGCTGAAGATCTGCATATCCAAAGGATTTTACCAGCTCATCATACCTTCTGCACTCCTCCTCCGGATCCTCTGCCAGGCCGCTGGGCACATATGTATTCTCCGGGAGGATATCAATATGGTCAAACAGATTTTTCTGCATGAAATAGCGGTAGCTCTGGTCGTGGTCTCCGGAAAGTCCCTTATACTCATCCAGGTTCACGGAGTGTACTTCCTTAAAGCTGAAATCCCCTCTCTGGTTCCATGCTGCAAGCTGTTTGTATGTTCCAATGGGTGTAGAACCGGTTGCCAGGCCCAGAACGCAGTCCGGACGACGGATCACCTCAGCAGAAATAATGTTCGCTGCACGACGGCTCATGGCGTCGTAGTCCTTTTCACGGTATATTCTCATAATTTTTCAGTCTCCTTTCCTTATACATACTCCATCCCTATACAGGATGTTTTTCATAAAGGATTGTATCACATTTTTACCCCTGTGTCATCAGAAACAGGCCGGCACTTTCATAACAATTCTAAACCTCACATTTTCTTATGAAGCCAGTGACAAGCACGTCCCATTATGTTACCTGACTTCCGTCGTTTCTCTCAAAACATAGTACTCAGGAGTCCAGGAGGATACAGTTCTGAAAAAGATTGTTGATTTCTTTTTCAGTGAG
>NZ_JAOQJF010000060.1:0-6500 GCF_025567195.1 Alitiscatomonas aceti
CTTTCAGGCGTTGCAGGCATAGGCCCCTTATAGGGGCATAATCAAACCACCAGTTGAACTGGTGGTTCATGACTAGATATTTATTTTTTCAATTCAGAAACAATGTTGAATAGAATTTTGGAATTTGATTTCTATATAAATTCATATATAATGAAAGCGCTGTGACGCAATGTTTGGTGAAAATTATATATTAATAAAAATAGAAGTCAGCATTAGAAAATGGTCTTGACATTGAAAAAGGTGAAAATAATATGATTCAGATTGAGAACCTTTCAAAAAGATATGGAGAATTAGAAGTTTTAAATACAATGAGTCTTCACATTCAAAAGGGATCTATATTTGGCATCATTGGACAGAGCGGAGCTGGAAAATCTACACTCTTACGATGCATCAATGGATTAGAAACATTTGATAGTGGGCGTATTTTGGTAGATGGTATACAGATATCGACAGGTAATGACCGACAGGCAAGGGAAGCACGTCGTGAGATCGGTATGGTATTTCAAAATTTTTCTTTGCTGGACCGTCTGAATGTGTATGATAATGTAGCTTTTCCTATGAAAAGCTGGGGCTATAAAAAGAAAGAAATAGATGAACGTGTGAGGGAACTCATTGGTCTGGTTGATCTGAATGATAAGATCTCAGCCTTTCCGCCATATCTTTCGGGAGGGCAGAAACAGAGAGTTGCGATTGCCAGAGCATTGACGATGCAGCCTAAAGTGTTGTTGTGCGATGAGGCTACATCGGCTCTCGACCCTAGAACCGCCGAATCTATTCTGAATCTTTTAAAAGAGATTAATGAAAAGACGGGAATAACGATTATTGTTGTGGCGCATCAGCTTTCGGTTATCCGGAATATTTGTACGCATATGGCGATTTTGGAGGATGGACATCTCGCCTGTCATGGAGCAACAACGGAGATATTCATGCAGGCTCCAGCGGCGCTGCGCAGATTGCAGGGGAATAGAGAAAATCACGCAAATCTATCAGTCTCGGTTTGTGAACAGGATCTGTTCGTGTTTTCCCGTATGGCCCGGGCTCTGGAAACAGATTTTGATATTATGGATATTCAGCATCTTGGTATGGGAAAGGAAGCTCAGATACATTATTCTATCAGGGTGCCAGAAGAAAAACTAGATACCTGTTTAAGCTGGCTACGCAAGAAGGGGATTTATTGCCAAACGGTAGAAAAGGAGGGGGCAGACAGTGTTTAACTCGGAATTTTGGGATGTCTGGATGCGATATTTCAATCAGTTGATTGCTCCCGCTATTTTGGTAACTCTTCGTCTTGTTGCGGTTACAATGCTTATCTGTGTGGTTTGCGGTTTTGGTTTGTCTTGTCTCATGGTTTTGACCCATCCCAGCAAAGGGCTGCATCCTAATAAAAAGATTTATACACCGATATCGGTAGTAGCTAATTCGATCAGGAGCTTTCCGTTTGTCCTTTTGATTGTGACATTAGCGCCGATTACCCGTTTTATACTAGGGACCATGATTGGAGAGGCGGCAGCAATCCTTCCATTAAGTGTCGGAGGAATTCCGTTTGTGGCGCGTTTACTGGAAAATGCCATGTTGGAGGTAAATCCACAATTGATAGAAATGGCAAGATCTTTTGGTTTATCAAACCGTGAAATTCTGGTTCGGGTGATATTAAAGGAATCTGTGCCGGCAATTGTAAATAGCGTTACACTCGCAACGATTAACTGCGTCGGATCAACCGCCATGGCAGGAGCTGTTGGGGCGGGCGGTCTTGGTTCTGTTGCATTAAATTATGGATTTTACAGCTTTAATGATCTTGTTTTGTATACAAGCGTGATCATTACTTTGATCATAGTCCAGCTTATACAGCTGGCAGGAAGCCTTTTGTATCACAGATGTCTCCGAAAATAACCACGTTTTATACATCCTTTATGGATATATAAATAAAAATAACAGAAAGAGGAAGGGAAGAAAGAATGAAAAAAATGATGTCACTGCTTCTGAGCGGAATGATGGTACTTAGTCTGGCTGCATGCTCTGGCTCAGAAACGGCAAAAGAAACAACAAAGGAGGAGCCGAAAACAGAGGCAAAGGAAACGGCTGCTAAGGAGAGCGAGGCAGCAACAACCGAAGCAAAAAAAGAGCCAGTTACGCTTAAGATCGGATGCGTTGCAGCAACAGAACCGTGTGTCCAGATCATGAAGGAGGCAATGGAAGGAACTGGATATGAAGTAGAGGTAGTTGTTTTCGACGGAAATAACCTGCCTGCTGAAGCATTAAATGCAGGAGATATTGATGGCTTATTTTGCAATAGCCTTAAATGGATGAATACATTCAATGAGGAAAATAATGCTGACCTGGCTATGGCATTTCCATACTATTTCTCATATGCTGGTTTGTATTCGGCAAAATGGGATTCTCCAGAAGCATTTCCGGATGGGGCGAAGGTGATCGTTTCCAACGGATTAAGCAATATTGATGGAGGCCTGCGTATTCTGCAGAATGCTGGGCTGATCACTCTTGCAGAAACTCCCAGTGAGAATAATTTTTATTCGATTATTGATATTGTAGAAAATCCTAAGAATATTCAGATTACACCGGCGGAATTAACAACAGCAATGTCTAGCATAAATGATGTTGACGGGGTAGTAGCATCGGCGGTTATTGTAAAAGAGTCCGGTGTTATGTCTCCCAGCGAGCATATGGGATTAAGCACCCGTGATCAGATGACTCCGCAGGGATTGATCGTAAGCGGAAAGGATGAAAATGCTGAATGGGTGTCTGTCGCAAAGGAGCAGATGGAGCAGCAGAAGTGGTACGATGCATTTAATGAGCGATTTGACGGTACTTTCATCCTTTATAGTGAGATTGATAAGTATTTTCCGCAGTAACAAGGGGGAATAATCATGTACGGATATGATCAGAAAGCGGTTAGACGCCTTTTAGAGTATGCAAATTGTGCATTAAAATTGGAACATAAAATCGTAGCAATGAAATTCCTGTTTACAGAAGAGGAATTTGAAGCTGCTGATGTTCCGAAGTTATCGGGCAAAATGTCCTATTGCACCATGGTAATCCATGCTGGAGAGGGAGAATCAATGAAGGCTGATATTGATAATTTCGGCTGCTTCGGAGGCGCAAGGGCACTGGGAATTGTAGACGATGACAGATATTACCTGGATGGCAGATTTTTTGAACCAAGGGGTTTATATCAGGATCTGGCAACTGCCAGGGAGGTAACAAGCCATATCCACCGCTGTTCCCATAGGGTAAAGGGCGTTATGGTTCGCCCCTTGGAGGATTTTACAGAAGCGCCGGATGTTGTTATTATTGTCAGCTATCCTAGAAATATCATGCGTTTGATCCAGGGATATACATATCATTTTGGCACAGCACAGGGAATTAAAATGGTAGGTAATCAGGCGATTTGTGCGGAAGCTACTGCTCATCCATATATGGAAAATGGAATGAATATTTCATGTCTGTGCAATGGACCGCGTACAGCTGGAATGAAAGAACATGAAATGGCAATGGGAATTGTGTTTAATCGTTTTGAAAGGCTGATCCATGGTTTATGCATGACGATTACAGCAATCGAACATAATCCGCGGAAA
Organism: Alitiscatomonas aceti; assembly: GCF_025567195.1. Lineage (NCBI taxonomy): Bacteria > Bacillati > Bacillota > Clostridia > Lachnospirales > Lachnospiraceae > Alitiscatomonas > Alitiscatomonas aceti. Next base: position 3,594 of record NZ_JAOQJF010000060.1, read on the forward strand.
GAAGAAATTATTAAAGCGTTCCAGGAGCACAACATCACAGATATTCCGGTTCGTATGAGCAGAAATTATGGACATCCGTTCTTTAACCGTGATTATCCTCATTTTAAAGAGTGGGATGAAAAGAATCCAAGAATTGACGAAGCGCTTTTCCCAGATATTTTTGCGGATTAGGGATAATAGACCAGATATCAGAAGAAACATAAAAGGTAAGGATGATGCATCTGTTGATAAAACGGTGCATCATTCTTTTTGCAGTGAATATGGTGAATCAGGCAATAATGTTTTGAATTACCGGGTTCTTTATGAACGTGTTGTATTTTTGAGTATTCCGTACTAAAATGTGGGTGAAAAGAAAAAGCCGAGTTCCTTCTTGATGAAAGGAAAACGGCTTTCAGACACTGGGCCAGCGGGATTCGAACCCTCGAATGCAGGAGTCAAAGTCCTGTGCCTTACCGCTTGGCGATGGCCCAGAGCATAACAAATATAGTTTAACACAGGAACGGGAAATATTCAATAAAAAAGAAAGGAAAAAATACGATATGACACATGGAGAGAAGGCAGGAGCGTTATTCCTGGAGGGCTATAACTGCGCCCAGTCGGTGGTACTGGCTTTTGCGGATGAAATGGGGATCCCAAAGGAGACGGCGGCACGGATCGCCTCGTCCTTTGGCGGCGGCCTGGGACGGCTCCGGGAGGTGTGCGGCTGCGTCAGCGGCATGGCCATTGTGGCGGGAGAGCTTCTGGGATATTCCGGGCCGGAGACCGGGAAGCCAAAGGCAGACCATTATGCGCTGATCCAGGAGCTGGCGGAGGAGTTCCGGAAGGAAAATGGAAGCATCATCTGCCGGGACCTGCTTTCGGGGATCACAAGTGATACGGCTCCGGTGCCGGAGGCACGCACAGACGATTATTATAAGAAGAGACCCTGTAAGGACCTGGCTGTCTGTGCGGCAGAGATCCTGGAAAGAAAGCTGGAGGAGAGAAACGTACAGGATCTGGAGAAAAACGGACAGAAATAAGAGAAAACAAAGAAAACCGCCGCCATGACGTCCCTCCCTGTATGTGGGGAGAGGCCGCATGGACGGCGGCTTTTATATGGCCTCAGCCGGGAATGGCTGAATGGAACCAGTTACATAACGCCTGCCGGCAGATAGATCCCAACGCCGGGGCCGAAGGGGATTCCCAGAAGCATCCAGATCACCAGGAAGATGATCCATGCAATCTGAAGCACGATGGACATGGGGATCATATTGGCGATCAGGGTACCGATCTTTAAGTTGGGAACGTACTTGGTCTGCGCTACGCTGAGGATCATCCAGATGTATGCGGACATGGGGGTCCAGCAGTTGAACGGGGAGTCGCCGATGCGGTAGCACAGCTGGGTGAAGCCGGGATGATAGCCAAGGAGCATGAACATGGGCACGAAGATCGGTGCAAAGATCGCCCACTTGGCAGAACCGGAGGATACAAAAATGTTAACAAAGGAGCAGAGGAGAATAAAAGCAACGCACAGAGGAATACCTGTGAAGCCGACGTTCTCCAGGAAGTCAGCACCGCCGATGGCTAACAGCGTTCCTAATTTGGTCCAGTTGAAGAGACCCTGGAACTGTCCGCAGAAGAAGCAGAACAGGACGTAGGAGCCCATACCGGCCATCTGTTTGGCCATCGCTTTGTTGACGTCGTTGATGTTTTTAAAGCTGCCGGAAACATATCCATAGGAAAGTCCGCAGATGGAAAACAGGACGAACAGGATCGGGATCAGTCCCTTAAGGAACGGAGAGCCTACAAATTTTCCGTTTTCGCCGGCCAGCGGTCCCATAAAGAACAGTACGGCGATCAGGGCCATATAAATGAGAGCTGTGATTCCTGCCGCATGAAGGCCCTTTTTCTGCTGGGGCGTAACTTCATCCAGCTTGGCGTTTCCGGAGCCCTCATATTTTCCAAGACGCGGCTCGATCATATGTACAGAGCACCATCCAATGACAAGGGAGCAGAGGAAGGTGGATGCGATCATGAAGAACCAGTTACAGGTTGCGTCTACGGCAAAGGTGGTTTCTGGCATGAACGCCTTGATGGCATCATTGGTAAGGCCCTGGAGCAGTGTGTCGGTTCCTGCTACCATCAGGTTCGCGGTAAAACCGGCCTGGGCGCCTGCGTAGCCAACCATCATACCCACAACGGGGTGCTTGCCCACGCCCATGTATACAATGGCGGCCATGGGCGGGATCACCACCATGGCAGTGTCGGAAGCGATGTTGCCGACGGTTCCGATGAACGCTACCACATAGGGAACCAGGGCAGCCGGAACGTTCTTTAAGGAGCTGTTTAAAAGGGAGATGAGCATTCCGGATTCTTCACAGAGGCCGATGCCCAGGGTCATGGTGATTACCAGGCCCAGAGGCGCGAAGCCAGTGAAGTTTTTCACCATATTGTCCAGGAACCAGTGAAGGCCTTCGGTGGTGAAGAGGTTGGCGGATGTGACGGCTTCTCCAGATGCCGGATTGGTAAGCGTGAGCCCGGTCATGGTGAAGATCGCGCCGATCACCGCAGTGAACAGGAACAGCCAGCAGAAAAGGATGGCCGGCGGCGGCAGCTTGTTGCAGACAGCTTCAATGCCGTTGATCAGTCGGTCGATCTTTGAAACTTTCTTCGCAGTCGTGTTGTCTTTCATGTGAAAACCCCTCCTATCTTATATTGGCAGAACCACGGACATGGCTCTGTTGATATTCTTATCATACTATGAAAATGACGAAAAAGCCAGGAAAAGTTTATAGAAATTTTATCAATTTAATTTTTTGTTATAAAAAACAAGAATACCTTTGGGCATTTGTGTTAGTGTATAATTATCATTGGCAAATATAGGAACTATTCCTAAGACAAAAAAGGGAAACAGAGAAAATCCCTGCT
>NZ_JAOQJF010000061.1:0-5921 GCF_025567195.1 Alitiscatomonas aceti
AATTAAGCGACAGAGATACTACCAATCTCTGGAACAGGCTGCATAGGCAGTGATATCTTTGAGATAAATGTGTCAACCAATATTGACAATATCAGTGGGTGGCTTATGAGAAAGAACAGCTTGCTGCTGTCATGCTGGAACATGGGATTGAGTGGGAGAAGAAAGGCACACATGAAAAGAATTTATCTGTCCTGGATTTTGAGAAAAAGGAGCGGGCAAAGGAAGTTGCTGAACTGGAAGCGAAAAAAGTGGAATTGCAGGAAGAAAACGCTACTTTTCAAGAAATCAACGAAGATTTGCATGAACAGTTGTTACAGGTTGATGATGAGATTCGTTCCTTACAGGAAGATTTGCAGGAGTCCCGGCAGGAAGCAGAGAAAGCGCAGAAACAGGCGGACAAATACCAGAAGTGCATGAATGAACTTGCTCCTATGGTAAAGAACATGGAGAAGCTGGCGGCAGACTTTTCCGCAGATCCGGAGCAGACACTTCCAGAAGCGGCGGTTATGGAATCTTCAAAGTCGTATCGGGAGAAGAAAGCAAAACCGCTGGTAAAGAAAATCATACAAGTCATGCGCTCTGTTTATTCGGCATATCTGGATATTTCAAATAAGTTTACAAAGCTGCAAGCTGCGTATAACAGGGAACGGAGCGGAAACGAGCGGCTGACAAATAGGCTGGAAGAAGTCTTGGAGGAAAACCGGGAATTGAGGATAGTGGCGGCAGATTTTGGGCGTATAAAAGCTGTGGTCGGCTCTGAACAGGTTAATGCTGTGATTGACCGGGCAAAGCAGCAGGAACAGATAGAAGCCGAGCGGAAACAGGCTGCAAGGAGAAAACACAATCGGGAAGCCCGCTAATAGGTGGAGGGCTGCTTAAAGCCCTCTTAGCTGCCATGAAGCGAATCCATGCCAGTTAGTCAAGAGCGATTTATAGGAAATCCATTTGTATTTATGCTTGGCATACGATATAATAAAAGCAAATACTTAGTGAAGCGGGTGGAAATATGAATGTTGATGTCTATAATAAAATAAAAGAATTGGCTGATAAATATGCAGAAGAACTAAAAAATCAAGTTGATTTACGCATTGAAGAAATGAAACTGGATGATACTTCACATTATTTGTTATATAGAGTTCTGGGTGTCACAAATGAGGAAGGAAATTTAATTGATCTTTATCAGAATAAAGGGCGGTTCTTATATAAATATGCAGGGGCATTTTTAGAAGAAGCGGCAGTCTTATGCATTAAACATAAATATGCTTATGCTTCAAAAGTGAAAATTAAAAATACGTTAGGCATTAGACCTAAAGCGTTTGAGATTGATTGTTTAGTTGATAATTTGGCACACGAAATAAAATGGAGAGATGCTACAACTGATGGGGATCATATTACAAAAGAACATACGAGAGTAAAAGTTATTAGCGATAAAGGCTATATTCCTATCAGAGTGATGTTTTATTATCCACAGCGCACTCAAGCACAGAAAATACAAGATACATTGAAAACATTGTATCAAGGGATTGGTGGTAAGTATTATTATGGGGATGCAGCTTGGAGATATATTGAAGAATTTACAGGGATTAATTTACTTGAGATACTTGAATGTATTGCACAATCCAGGGAGTGAGGGTATAAGTGGTAATTTGCGATGATTGTTTAAACATATTAAAAAAAATAGAGGATAATACTATTGATATGGTATATTTAGATCCGCCTTTTTTTTCACAGAAGATTCAGTGCATGAAAGATTCCAATGGAATTGAGTATAGGTTTTCTGATATTTGGGAAACAAGAGGTGAGTACATTGAATATATAAGAATTCGTATTGAAGAAATAAAAAGGGTATTAAAGGAAACAGGGAGTGTTTTTTTACATTGCGATGATTCTGCTTCGCATTACTTGCGAATGATTTTAGATGATGAATTTGGAGAGAACAATTTCAGGAGTGAAATTATTTGGGTATATAAAAGATGGTCTAACGCAAAAAAAGGATTACTTCCTGGTCATCAGACTATATTCTTTTATTCCAAAACTAGTAATTTTAAGTTCAATACAATTTATAAGGAATATTCGCCTACTACTAACATAGATCAAATTCTACAAGAGAGAGTACGAAATAGTGAGGGAAAAGCGAGTTATAAATATGATAAAAAGGGAAATGTTGTAATAGCTAAAGAGAAGAAAGGAGTGCCTATGTCAGATGTGTGGGAAATTCCCTTTTTAAATCCGAAGGCGAAAGAAAGAACTGGCTATCCCACACAAAAACCGATTGAATTGCTTGAAAAGATAATTCAAATAAGTACAGACGAGGGAAATTTGGTTTTAGATCCATTTTGTGGAAGTGGAACTACGCTGGTAGCAGCGAAAATGTTAAATAGAGATTTTATAGGAGTTGATAAAAATCCTAGTGCTATTGAGTTATGCAATCGAAGATTAGCTGAACCAACTAAGACTGTGTCCAGATTGTTACAAGTTGGGGTGGATGCATATAGAACTAAAACTGATGAAGAATTAGCAATATTAAATATGTTGGGATGTGATGTGGTACAGAGGAATAAGGGAATAGATGGATTCCTAAAAAAGTTTTATTTAGGTGCACCTGTCGCTGTAAAAATACAAAAATCATATGAAAGCTTTTCAGAGGCAATTAATTTACTTAATAATGCTGGAAAGAAAAAAAAGTGTAGTTTTACTGTGATGATTCGAACGTCCGAAGGTTTGGTGGACAGTGAGATACCGATACCGTCAAATATGATAGTGATTGATGGACTTGATTTGCAGTTGAACGCAAGTTTATTAAAGGCATCAAATAATTATAACAAGAGATTGATGCGAGGGTAAAGAAGAAAATTTGAGGAGAACTTATGAAGAATATAATAGAATTCCCGAAAGTTTTTATTTCGTATGCGTGGGGAACGGAAGATTATCAGGCCAAAGTCCTTTCTTTTGCAACAGATTTAATGAATGATGGTATTGACGTTGTATTAGATCGGTGGTCACTAAAAGAAGGAAATGATACATACGCATTTATGGAACAAAGTGTTACAGATTCAACAATAACAAATGTTCTTATATTACTCGATCCTAATTATGAGAAAAAGGCTAATACAAGAGATGGTGGAGTGGGAACAGAAACGCAAATTATTTCACCAGAAGTCTATAATAAAGTTAGACAAGAAAAATTCTTACCGGTAGTTTTTGAACGGGGAGAAAATGGGGAAATTCCGAAGCCGCAATATTTAAAAACTATGCTTCATTTCGATTTATCACAAGACGAAAAATATGATTTGGAATATCAAAGGTTAGTAAAGCGGTTATACGGAATAGAGATAGTAGAAAAACCAGAACTGGGGAAAAAACCATCGTGGATAGAAGAAAAGTCTTCTATTACAACTAAAACTCGTACAAGGTATGAAATTTTAAAGCAACAGAAATCGGATAATGTAAAAAAGGATGAATTTAGGAATTTTTTGTTTGCCATAAAAGAAAAAATAGTAAATTTTAGCAAGGACAAATTGGGGAATAGTATATCAGCAGAAGAGTATATAGAGTTATACAGTGAAACAAAAGTATTTAGAGATGATTTTTTGCATTTACTAAAGTATTCATTTTATGTACCAGAATCCTATAAAGCCGTGGCATCTTTTATGGAAGAAATATGTGGGGAGATAAAAAATAAAAATGGATATGAAGGCGAAGTTACAAAGACTTTATTACATGAATTATTCATTTACATAGTGGCGTTCTATTTCAAAAATAAAGATTATGGTGCGTTATCTTATACCTTATCAAAAACATATTTTGTTGGTAAATATAGCTATGATGATGCTCAGAGTTTTGATGTTTTTTATGATAACAATGAGAATTTTGATAGAGCTGTGTCGCAAAGGGATGGGAAAAATTATTATTCAGGAACAGCTAGTTATTGGATTGATAATATTAATGTAGAAGTATGTAATAAAAATGAGTTTGTTTTTGCCGATGTCTTTTGTTACAATGCTTCTATGTTTGTTGAAAATTATACCGATGGATGGTTTTGGTTCCCAATAACATACATATACAGTAGAATGGAATATGGAAATAGTCTTTTTAGACAGTTCGCAGTTCGATTAAAATCAAAAGAGCATTTACAAGAAATTGCTCAAATAATGGGATTTTCAGATGCCGAGGCATTTAAGAAAAAATATATTGAAATTGAAACAAAAATGAAACAGGGGAATTTCAGAGAATATAGATATAATAGCGCATTTGAAACTGCACCAGTAATATGCCAATTTATCAAGGCAGAGGAATTGGGGATTAGAAATTAGTGGCAACATTTTGGCAACAGAAAATCAGCAAGCCAGAATAATTGATGTAATTGAAGAAAAAAACAGTGTGTATTTGCATGAAACTTAAATAAATATAGTTAATAACAACAAAGGACACGCCGAGTTTGAATAGTAAACAGAGGGCCGGGGAACCGTATAAACAGCGGATCCCCGGCTCGTTGACTTTGAGGACTCCCTTCCAAAACTACCACATAAAAATACGATCAGTTTCCTTCCTCCCCAATCTGTACCATCTTAAATCCCTCTCCATGAACCTCATTGGATTCCAGCACGATCAAAAAGGAATCCGGATCGGCTTTCTTTACAGCCTGCTGCACCTGGAACATTTCTTTGTTGTTGCAGGCGCACATCACGACCTGCTTTTCTTTTCCATGATATCCACCCTGGCCCTTTAAAATGGTGGTTCCCCGTTGACAGCATTCATCGATCACTTCACAGATCTGAGGGCCATGATCTGTAACGATCAATGCAAGCTTCCCGGCATTGATTCCATACATCAACTTATCTACTGCAACAGCAAAAATAAAATTCACAACCATTCCATAAATGATACCGTCTATATCCCGGAATAAAATTCCGCCGACCAGAATGATTCCCACATCAGACCAAAATGCGATTTTTCCAAGAGACAAATGCGGTTTGATGGCTTTCACTGCCATAATAATAAAGTCGGATCCACCGGTAGAGGAGTTTTTTGAATAAATCAATGCATATCCGATACCGCCAAATACACCTGTACAAAGGGCTGCTAATAGTCGGTCACCCTCATACACCGGAAACAATGGTGCCACATAATCGATCATCAAAGAAGAGAGCACCATGCATCGTAAAGAACTGATAAAGAACTTTTTCCCGAGAAGCCGATAGCAGACAATAGCCAGCGGGATATTCAATACAATGGTTGAAAGTCCGATCGGAATATTCAGCAACCGGTATAATATGATAGAAATACCTGAAAATCCGGTCATTGGAAACTTTGCCTGCACAGCGAAATTATAAATTCCAGCTGCAATAAAGACACTTCCTATGAATTCCCAGAGTAATTGCGTTGTAAATACTTTTGCCTTTTGCATAGAAAACTGTGTTTTCATAACTTTAATACCTCCATTTCATAAAAAAGAGCGAAGGGGGCTGTCGGGAAATAGATAGTCTAAAACAGGGCCGGCTGTGACTTATGTGAGTCACAACCGACCCTGAAATTTTTTCATAAAAAAGAGAAAAAGATGGCTAACGACAACCATCTTTTCCCCGTTCCATGTTATAATGGAACTATGCTTAAACAAGATTATTATAACGACTTTTTTGATTTTGGGCAACAGAAAATTAACTTCAGCTTCTTCGAATTGCATTTACCCGACGACGATCCTGTCTATACCCTGAAAAAAGTAATGGAGGAATTGGATTTTTCAGGCCTGCTGGCCTGTTGTTCAGACCAGGGAAGAACCGGGTACAATCCAATCCCGTTTTCCGTCGTAGTACTAGGAAAGTTCCGTCGTTTTCTTCTCGTCATTTTTTTATCTCTTTTCCTGCATCTCGATTTTTCCTTTATTTACAGCAAATTTTCAATGCCCTTTTGGGGCTTTTTTT
>NZ_JAOQJF010000062.1:0-4650 GCF_025567195.1 Alitiscatomonas aceti
GAGGCATCCGCCTTTCAGGCGTTGCAGGCATAGGCCCCTTATAGGGGCATAATCAAACCACCAGTTGAACTGGTGGTTCATGACTTAGTAAAATTCTTCATCACATATATGTTCTTTGAGCAACTTGCACATTTCTGGATATTTTTCATATTCAGTATTGTTTTCAATATTTCCCCAAAAGTGTTCTTTCTCATTTCTATATACTGGCATATAAACTCCTTTCTTCTATCAGTTATTTTCTCCATTGATAGCTGCTATTTTTCTTGTCATGTCCTTTTTCATCAACACTACTGCTGGAAGCAGGCCAGTTGATTTTCCATTCAAAGTATTCGTCCTCTGAAATCTCTCCGCTTTTTAGCTGTTCTTTCCGCAAACACCATTCACGCAGAAATTCATTTACCAGACCATAATCAATCCACATACCGACAGGGGCATGAGCAGGCCATTCGTCACTATCATTATAGCGAACAGACTTATCATCAGAAGCGTTGCACTTGCCGGGATTGCGGACAAGCTGGAACAGATGAAAGGTATTGCGGTTGTCCTCGTCAAGCCAGAAAAAAGTCTGCATAATGTCCTCGGCGCAGCCGGGGGCTTCGGTAATAAAATTGATATAGTTGACATTCAAAATTTTGGCAATTTCCATGAGAGTATCTTTTTTGGGAACACGATAGCCGGATTCATATTGTGCTACACGAACATCAGCGTTGCGCTCCTCATATCCCAGCTTCAATCCTAGTTCCCGTTGTGTTAATCCCCGAAATGTGCGGATTCTCTTAATTCGTTCTCCCAGTATCATAATTCTGTGTCCTTTCCTTAAAATTTACAAATTACACACCATAATCCATTCTTCTTTGTTTTCCCGTATAATATCAAAGCCGATTTTTCGATACATTTCAGCCGCATAATTAGCCTTTTGAACGGAAAGTGAAACACGTTTATAACCATGTGTTTTCAACAAAGATAGCATTTCTTTCATCATATCGGTTCCTATCCCCTGTCCTCGGTATTCTTTGTATAGAGAGATGGCAAGGGAGGGCGTTTCATCATCAATATGTCCGTAATCGTGTATAATGCGTACCCAGACAGCGCCAACGATTTCTTGCTCAACTTCTGCGGCTAATGCGAAATCAGCTTTTGATGCCCCGAAGCGGTCAACATAAATCTGTAATTCGGGAGAAGCGATAATATTTTTCGGTGGCGGCTTTATACCGTCTGGAATAAAAATAGCTTCGTATAGAAATTCATTCAATAGAGGATATTCCATTACCGTCATTTCTCGTATCGTGTATTCCATAAAGCCCTCCTGTGAAAATAGTTATCCCGTTTCCTACATTGTAGCATACCTAAAATAATACGGCAACAAAAACTTATCAGAAATGCTAAATTTAATAAAAAAGATAAACTTAACAAAAAAGCTATTGACAATAGCGGAAATGTTAAGTATACTAAAAATACAGAACTTAACAAAAAAGTTAAAAATCCAAAAGGAGGACGTGTATTTGAAAAATGATTTATTTGTAACAGCCGGAGAAGTGGCGCAGGACTTAGGCATTTCCAAACCATTTGCTTATAAGCTGGTGCGGCAGATGAACGAAGAACTGGAAGCAAAAGGTTTTATCACAATCGCCGGACGAGTGAGCAGAAAATACTATGAAGAAAAATTTTATGGCATGGCACAGGCGAATTAGGAAAGGAGTGAGATTATGGCGGCGTACAAAGACGAACAGCGGGGAACATGGTATGTGTCCTTTCACTATTATGACTGGACTGGTAAGAATTGCCGGAAAGTTAAGAGGGGATTTAAGACCAAACGGGAAGCAACAGAGTGGGAACGGCATTTCCGTATGAAAGAAGCGGCTGACTTGGATATGACTTTTGAGGAATTTGTTCAGGCATACACAAGAGATATGAAGCCGAAACTGAAACACAATACCTGGCTGACGAAAGAGCATATCTTGAGGACAAAGCTACTGCCCTATTTCAAGGATAAGAAAATGCGTGATATTCGTCCGAAAGATATTATCCAGTGGCAGAATGAACAGATTTCCTATCGTGATGAAAAAGGAAAGCCCTATGCTCCGACTTATTTGAAAACTCTGCAATCAGAATTGAGTGCACTGTTTAATCATGCGGTACGGTTCTATGAACTGAAAAGCAATCCTGTTGTAAAGGCGGGGCCGTTGGGAAAGGGAAAAGCGGAGGAAATGTTGTTCTGGACAAAAAAGGAATATCTGAAATTCATTGAAGCGGTAAAGGACAAACCATATTCCTATCATGCGTTTCAGATATTGTACTGGTGCGGTTTACGAGTGGGCGAACTGTTAGCTCTCACGTCGCAGGATATTGATTTTGATAACAAAGTCATTCGGATAACAAAATCTTATCAGCGATTGGAGGGTAAAGATGTAATTACAGACCCGAAAACTCCGAAAAGCAAACGAAATGTAAGTATGCCGGATTTCTTATGTGAAGAACTGAAAGATTATATCGGCAGATTATACGGGATTCTTCCCACTGACCGTATCTTTCATCTGACAAAAAGCTTTCTGCACCATGAAATGACAAGAGGGGCGGAAAAAGCGGGAGTGAAACGCATTAGAATCCACGATTTGCGACACCCGTATGTCAAGCACACGACAAAAAAATATAATTCTGAAAAGCAGAAAACCCAAGCTACCAAGATAGATTTGATAGCCTGGGTTTTCCGTTTTTGTATCTTCAATTATTCAAAGAGGTCATGGATTTTGTAAACAATCTCAATGCGGTTGTCGGGGAATACATACACCTTTTCAATCAGCAGATCGGTCAGCTCAGACGTCAGCACATCCGCTTCTACAATCGAGTGAACGATCTCTTGTCGGCTGCTTTGGCGGGCCTGTTCTTCTCGCTTCAGCTTTGCCTGGGCGGTGACAGCAGCATAGGCATTTTTGACTTTCAGTATTTCTGCGTCATAAACTGCTTTCTCCAATTTATAAGTGTCCAGCTCGATCTGCCCCAGGAGATACCGTTCAAAGAGAGATTGCTTCTGATCCCTCAAGGCTTCCAGCTGCTTCTCATACTCAGAGCATTTGGCAGCGGTAGCCTCCAGGTGAATGGTGCCGTCTTTATGTACGGGCAGCAGGATTTCCAGCTGCTTTTTCAAAGTGAGGAGGACGGCTTCTTCCAGCCCAGCAACATCTGCCCGGACATCGCGGCAGCGGCTGTTCACATCAGCGGTAGAATGGCGGCACATATAAAACGGTCTCTTTTGGGCGATGCGGGAGAGTGCATGATCGCAGCAGCCACAATAGACCTTGCCTTTTAGTGGGTACTCCCTGGTTTTCTTGGTCGGCAAGGAGAATCGGCGCTGCACAGCCTGCACCTTTTCAAATAGTTCTTTGTCAACGATTGCCGGATGATGGTCGGGAATAATGAACCATTTGTCCCGGTCCTTCTTGCGGCTTCTTGTGCCGCCCACTTCAATGACTGCACGACGCCCGATGACATAGGAGCCGATATAGCGTTCGTCCTCCAGGATACGGAGAACCGTAGAACTGCTCCAGCGTCCACGGGAGCGGGAGACATCGTGGTACTGCTGCCCATGCGCTGCTTTGTATTCTCCGGGGGTCGGTTTGCCTCGCTTAAAGAGTTCCCTGGTAACGGCTGCCGCTCCAATTCCGGTTGCGGCAAGTTGGAAAATGAGCTGTACCACAGCAGCGGTTTCCGGGTTCGGTTCCATTCTGCCATTGGCGCTTTTGCGATACCCGTAAGGGCAAACTTTGCTCTGGTATTCGCCGCGCTGCATTTTGGCGTACTTGGCGCTTTTGGTCTTGATGGACATATCCCGGCTGTAATACTCGCTGATCAGATACTTGAAAGCCACATCCATACCGCCGGTATCGCCCTTGTGCTGATCGCTGTCAAAATCATCGTTGATAGAAATGAACCGAGTGTGAAACAGAGGGAACACACGCTCAATGAAATAGCCAGTCTCAATGCTGTTTCGTCCAAACCGGGAAAAGTCTTTTACGATGATGCAGTCGATCTTATTGGCCCGCACCATCTCAATCAGCTCCTGGACTTTGGGGCGTTCGAAGTTTGTCCCGCTATACCCGTTGTCGATAAACTCAAGGACTTCTGCATGAGTGGACTCCGGCATGGAAGTGATGTTGTATAAATAAAGTTGACACCTTATTCTCAAAGAATTCATGTATAATAAAGAGAATAAGGAGGAACTTTCAATGTCACGTACCCAACGTAAATACGACCACGAATATAAGGTCCAGGCTGTCAAACTTGCCAGAGAAATCGGCGGTGCTAAGGCAGCCAAAGAATTAGGTATTCCAGAAGGAACCATCCATACATGGCTGAAAGCAGTTAGAGCAGGCACTTTAGATATTGGCGACGGTGCACATACTCCAGAAAGTGCGATGAGCCTTGCTGAGGAGCTTGCTATGCTCCGCAAACGCGTTAAGGATCAGGATAAAGAAATCCGGCGTCTGAAAGAGGAAAATGAATTTCTCGAGGAAGCAAGTGCTTTTTTCGCAGCCAGCCGTCGGAAGTCAGCAAGAACCAAAGAATGATGTGTTGTGGTCAAGCATTTTTGTAACACTTGTGGCTAAAAAATATCATGAATCAGTTACGCTGCCATCCGGGCTTCGTATGGTG
>NZ_JAOQJF010000063.1:0-4589 GCF_025567195.1 Alitiscatomonas aceti
ATTTCAGGGTCGGTTGTGACTCACATAAGTCACAGCCGGCCCTGTTTTAGACTATCTATTTCCCGACAGCCCCATAGGGAAAGAACATAGGAATATGTGTCCAATCCACCAGGAAAATAGACGGATTTCCAGGAAATTTTGGGTATACTGAGAAAAAAGGCGCCTCTATGTCCAAAGCCGTCGTAAGCGGACCGGGGAGAAAGAGATCCCAGCCAACGGAAAGGAACTAGGAAGAAAGCCCCCGGCAAATGAGAAGATACCGAATGGAAGGAACGTGGATGGAAGATAACAAAAAAGGACTTCTGGAATCAATTTCCAGAAATCCTTTTTAAAACAGAAAATCGGGGTAACAGGATTTGAACCTGCGACCTCTCGGCCCCCAGCCGAGCGCGCTACCAAACTACGCCATACCCCGGAACAAAAGTTATTATAACAGAAATCCTGGAAATTGCAACAGGTAATTTGAAAAAAAATAAAAAATTTTAAAAAACCGTTCAAAAAGTAAAATTTCAGACCGGGAAAGGCGTGGAAAGAGCCGCGGGAGGGGGAACGAAAGGGCTGAGGGAAATAAAGCGGAAGGACTGGCGAAACAAAACGCCGGTGGGTTTGTCAAACATCTTTCACCAAATCATCTGCATACCTGTACTCCCTTTCGTACCCTACATATTTTCCCAAATTGAATATTAACTCCGCTTAATCTCACCAAAGATCTACGGGCATTTTCGAATGTTCTAAATGTTATATTTATCATACCTTTTTTGCAAGCATTATTCCTTCTCCAGCATCCATCTCGCAGACACAACTTTCCAACATCTAACTCGACAAGTCAACATAGTGACATCTAACTTGGCAGCTCAACTCTCACACTTTTTGATCCGGATCATCCTTTGATAAGTTACCGAGAAACGTTTTGCCTGCCCAATGCCAAATATGCCCGATTACCGAAAACCAAAGTAATACCGGGCTTCCGCAGCTATTTGCCTCCTACCCTTGACACCAAGCATACCGTCTCACAATGTGTTGAGGCAGTGATTCGGATTACCGATAGACGTGGTTCGTCCTTGGTGTAGAGATAAAACACTATCAAATGGTTCAAGCTTCCCTTAACCTTTCTTTCGTGTTTCTTCTTACTCTTTGTATAACTAAAAATATAGCACAGAATTTGGCTCTTTAGAGGAATGAAATTTGCTTTTTCATTTATTATAATAATTTAGGTCCTTAAAAACCGGTTGAAATTTAGACCCAAATTAATTACTAAATATATTAGCAAATATATTGTAGCTGCAAATCTTTTATCCTTGTGATCCAATTGCTCGTTTAAAAAAACTTTCTCTAATTTCATCATATGTCAGATCACTTGGTAATGAAAATTCTCCTTCCATTTCATGCTGTGCAAAATCCTCTTTTAGATTCTCTATTAGTGAACCAACTTTCCCTCCAACAACAGGGATATGTAACCAAATTTGTTCATTATCTAGTTCCAGGATAAATATTTTCGTTTTATGTTTCTTTTTCAGTAAGTATGTAAGACTTTTTTCACTGTTTTTTATTTTGACAGATAGATTGGTTGGTCCATATATATAATATGTTTTTTGGCTCATTGAAATTTTTTCACATTTTTGTATGTACTCACTCAGTTCTTTTTCTAAACATAAAATCTTTCCCTCATTTATAAACGAGTACATCTTATTGTTATCTATATTTTCTAATATAGCAGCGTATAACCTAACTATTTCTAATTCTGAACTATCATCAGTGCCTAAATATTCATTTGCAACATATTCATATATTGTCATGTTTTCGCATTCGTTCCAATAATTTTCTTTATAGCTCTCTACTATCTCTTGCAAATATTTTGCACATAAACCTATAGAAAAATCAGGATCCAGCATTTTTCCTATGAAGGCATATGGATTTTGTTTTAAAAGACGTTGTGCCGTTGAAATTTTTATCTGTCCCATCCCAATAGAAAAATCTAATTTTATAGCAATTTTTTGTAAAAACCCCCAGTTTACAAAATAATATTTCCAAACATTTATAATACCATGCTCCTCTATAAATTTTCTCTAAAACCAAAATTGTTTCCAGTAGCTCATACGAAATGTGATTATTCTCTGCCTCCCGTTTTATCTCATAGTGATATAGATTTATCTCACTTTTTTCTAATTGTGCTTGCACCAGCAAAATCTCTAAATCTGTCCGGAAAGTTTTAATATCCAATTTTCCTTCAAATTTTGCCAATCCGGATAATACGGTTTCTGCATTAATTGCCAATCCGCTCAGTAATAGTGACATCAAAATTTCAAAACCATTGCTGCCTACAATCCCAAAGACATCCTTTCCCTGCAATGATTTTAAAATATACTCCGTACTTATATAAGAAAATATAACAGAGAAAATAATAAAGCAAATATATCCAAACAACAAACGAAACTTATCAAATTTATTAAATATAGATAAAAGATGATATTGTACGATTGCAGGCCAAACATTTAAAAAAGCTGCCGAACCAACACCGATACATATTTCATCCTGACCAACACCACATAATAAAGCCATTATACTAATTGTTGCTAAATAAATTAATCTAATTGATGAACTCCTTATAGTTTTTCCAACATCCTTTGAATATCTAAAATCCAAAACTGACGAATAGGATTTAGGCAAAAATATCTGATGTATTCTAGCAGCTATACTAACACCAATTGCAATTAAAATAATTTGAATTATTTTTTTCATGTCAAGTGAGTACAAGATTTTATCCATTGTTTGTATAAACTTCATCCTTTCTTTGCACAAGATAATAACTTCCATTTCAGCACAATTTTAAATCTTATTTATAAATGTATATCTATTTTGCGCAGTACTCCACACGTGTTGAGGCGATGGTCTGAATTACCGAAAGACCTGGTTTGTCCCCAGTAGAACACCTAATAATTATATCCAATTAAATTTCCAACACTTGAAGATAAAATACCTTTTCACATGCCTAAATGTCACGGATTCTTTCCAACAGTTCCTTAAAATACCCACCATCACCCAATTCTTTCAAACGGTCATCATTCATTGTAACACCTTTTTTGATGTACTCCTTTAATACATTCATTGCCCATATACAGAATTGAACACCGCGCTATTATTTTACTCGAAAGCCAACGGAAATGATAATATCCAGATTGTAATACTCTATAGTTCTTTCTACCTGTCTATTCCCTTCGGTTTAAACTGTTGCAAATTTTGCAACAGCTGACTCTCTCACTGATTCTCCTTCAGCAAAAATATTTTTTATATGTCTTGAAATTGTAGATTTGTCTCTTTGAAATAAATTCACCATTTGTTTCAGCGACAGCCACACCGTTTCATTTTGTATATTAACATCTATCTTCGTCAAGCCTTCTTCGGTCTGATAAATGAAACTCTCTCTCTAGTTGTCCACTTTATCATCCTTCAATATATTATACATGGTGTTCTGTACCAGCCAGTGAGAAGATACTCTTAATACGACAATTATGCAACGTCCCTTGCACAATTACAAATTCAGACCGGCTCTAGCCTCTCTTACTTTACCTTCCATTTCAATCGCACGCAGCATTCCACATGTGTTGAGGACATAAAACCCATGCCTCCAAAGCAGATTTTATCCCTGGCGGAAATCTGTTTTTTACCAATTTAGAACCAAATCATTCCTCTACTGTTTCTTCCATTTCAAGTAAGAACTTATCATAATCTGATACAAACAATCTATCCTGCACAATCCGGTATTTTTCAAACTCTGTTTCTACATAAAGCTTTGCCTGCTCCGCACTAATCTTTCCAGCATCTGTGAGAATTTCATTTCCATTGAATTCCAAAAAAACATCCAGCCTTTTCGCCCAATCTTCCATACTCATAGGAATTTGACGCTCTGCCTGCAATTCTTCATAATCAAGGTACAGTGATACAATCCGCTCCATATAAGCCATCTCTTTATCACTCAAATAATTTTTCGCGATAGAAACATCTGATTTTACAATCTTTCCATCAGGAGCCGCTTCCCATGTTGTCAGTCCCATATGTTCTTTTTCTGCATCTGCACGTTCTACAATCAGTTCTGCTACCGTATGTCTGTGGACTGCCCAAACTTTTTGGCGAAAACTCTTTCCCCGAGGCAGATAGATTCGTAAATGTAGGACCAGTATCTAACGAGCCAGAATTTGAAAATTTCTTCAATATTTGTAATCGTTGCTTCGTTGAGTCAATCGAAAAATACGGCAAATCATTGGGGAAAAAGAAATATTTCTGGAATGAAATCAAGTCAACATATCCAGCTTTGTTTGACGTACTACATCGAATAAAGGTTTATCGCCATTCTAGCGATCACCTAGAACTAAACCCCGATGTCGCCAAGAAGTATAAAAAATTTTGGAACGAGGATACAGCTAGCGTTACCGACTTTGAAGAACAACGGTTTGTGATTCAACAAAAGCTATTAGAAGCCTTTTTGTCCGCAATTCAAACAGAAATAGATTCTGATGTTGTATAAATAAAGTTGACACCTTATTCTCAAAGAATTCATGTATAATAAAGAGAATAAGGAGGAACTTTCAATG
>NZ_JAOQJF010000064.1:0-4496 GCF_025567195.1 Alitiscatomonas aceti
CATTATACAGCTTAAACAATGAGTGGATTAAGACCCAACTGGCTGTTGGGTACTGAAATCCTACACTTATATATTAGGAGGAGGAGTAGATGTTTATTTCCTTAAAGCCTGCTTCTACTAAAAACTGTTCCATTTCCCCAGGCCTGTATAAATGGGTCTGGAAATCCATATGCTCACGCTGCAGCAGCCTGGCCCCATCATAAAGCTCATAGATCCCCGGTGAAAACTGTGTCTGGCTCTGTTCATCGTAATGGTTTCTGCTTTTTAATACCAGTGTCAGACCTTCCTTTGTTTCTGCCGAGGCCGTTATCTTATATCCATCATCGTCGGGACACCGGTCCGCCATAGTCTCAATGGCAAAGACCAGCCTTCCCTCCGGGGTCAGCATTTCCTTCAGCTTTTTAAGGATCCTTCTGCACAGCTTCGTATCTGTAAAAAGAGAGATGGAGCCCGAGGAGATAAAAATATAATCAAACCAGTCTGGAGAATCGTATTCCAGAATATCTGCCTGGACTGCCTTTGCAGACGGAGCCTTCTTTTTCAGCCGTTCCAGCATATGGGCCGACAGATCGATCCCACAGATATCAAAGCCCCGATCCATGAACGGCACAAGAAAACGCCCGCTGCCGCACATGACCTCCAGTATCTTTTTATCCTTCTCTGCATAGGAAAGATAGAAATCCAGTTCTTCCCTGGGCGCTTCCTTATGCAGGAGCTCATACAGCTCTGTACACAGACTGCCATAATAATTTTGTTTCATTTTGTCCATTCTTTTCCTTTACCCCTTTATTTCACTGCCGCATATACCAGCATGAAGACGGACGCTATAAGGAAGAATGCCCCTCCAACACGCATAAAAGCCAGATACAGCTCCGTCGGTTCTCCATTTTTTACTGTAAACATGTGCTCTATCTTCCACAGAAGCTCCGGCTTAAAAAGCATTAGGATTCCGAGGATCAGAAGGAAAAGTAACTCTAGCATTGATCCAGCCTCCTTCCTTTTACTAAATTCCCTGTGGTCATACAGGCGTTTGCAAATCCGGTAAAACCCGTTCATAGGATCTCCCCGCAGATTTCTCAAACATCATTTCTGTCTCCACAGAAATTTTAGCATAAGATTCTTTTTCTGACAGCCGGATGGCCGCAGGACCTGTCCTATATAAGCAGACTAGCAGCGGATCAGTCGTAAACTTACTGTGTCACATGGATGTCCCAGGTCATATAGACCAGGCCCGCGTGGATGAGAAAGCAGGCGGCAGTAAGGATGGCTTGGACCAGCCTGTTATCTGCTGTTTTCTGAACCTTTCCCCAAAATGCGCCGGTCACCCATATCTGGGATGCAGAAAACAGAATAAATGCGGGATCATGCTGAAAACGGATCTCCATATGGGACAGTGCAAAGCAGATAACGATATAGTTGACAG
This sequence comes from Alitiscatomonas aceti, assembly GCF_025567195.1. Lineage (NCBI taxonomy): Bacteria > Bacillati > Bacillota > Clostridia > Lachnospirales > Lachnospiraceae > Alitiscatomonas > Alitiscatomonas aceti. Next base: position 1,424 of record NZ_JAOQJF010000064.1, read on the forward strand.
AAGCGGCCAGAAGATCGATCCAGCCGGATATTTTCCGCTTCATAAACAGCCCCCCTTATAAAACATCTGCTTCCAGCCTATCGGACAGGATCGCCAAAGGTATTTCCTAATTTTCTGATAAAGCCATGGGGACGGCGGCACTCCCGCCCATTTCCCCTGCGGTGTCCTCGTTGGGATCGAACTGGAGGGCGCTCTGGACGGTGATAAACGCTCCGGCGCTGTTCCAGCCGTTTGACATACGCTTTTCCATGGCAGTCATAACAGGATATTGGAACCAGCTTCTCTGGTGGGTGTAGTTGAACCAGCTGCTGATGATATAGCCATCCTGGAGTTCACAGGCCGGGTAGGCCACATATCCGCTCCATGCATCTCCCTGGCGGGGCATGGAAAAGGCCGCAAACACATCGGTGTTTTCCTGCCGTCCCCAGAAGACCGTATCAGAAACCGCCGTCTGGCTTCCCAGAAAATAGTACGGGGATTGGTACCGCGTCCCATCCTTTTCATACAGGACCTGTCCGGTCACCTCCCCGCAGGCCTGCCAGCCCTCCCGGATATCTCGGTACACCGGCCAGAGCTGGAGCGCCTCCGTTCCATGGAAGGATGGACGGGACATCCACTGGAAATGATGGAAGATCCTCCACGTTTCCCTTTCCCCGGGGATCCGGACTCCGACTCCTGTAAGGCGCAGCTCCTTTTCCTTCCGATACGCCTCCTCTTCCAGGCGGCCCTCCTCTTCATTATATTTCATGGTCCGTTTCCAGCCCTCGCTGACCATCTGGTCAGAAATGTCCACAACGACCCTGAAAGCGCCGTCACAGGCCCGTATGTCCTCCAGGGAAAGGTCGTTTAGGACGTATTCGGGAAAGCCAAGCTCCAGCAGGCGGCCTCTGATCTTTTTCAAATCCTCTGGTACAGGCGGCTCCTCCTCCCACTCCATGGGATACCGCCCTCCAAACAGATATCCGCAGGCGCCGCCCACAGACAGTATGAGGACCAGGGCCAGCACGATCCGCCTCTCTCCTGCCGGAGGCTCACTGTATGAGAGCTCCGCTCCCGCCTCTGCAGCTTCCCTTACCTGCTTATAAAGGCTTCGGAGGATCAGCACCAGGCTGACGATCATGCCCACAACGATCAGAAGCCCCTGGTAATGGATCGCTGCCAGCAGGTACATACCCCCATACCACGCCATCAGTCCTGCCGCGCTTTCTGCCCGGGGAGGAAGTCCGGACCGCTGCCGGACAGCCCTGAATCCGCGCCAGAGACAGAAAAACTCTGCCAGCGCCAGGGCCAAGCTGACCAGGACCCATACACCGTCTCCCTGGCTGGAAAGCCCCGGGAGAATGGTGGTATTAAGGATCAGAGTGACCCAGACACACCCTGCCCGGACGGCGGCAAGGAGATAACCGGAGCGGAACCATGGGTTCTCTTTCCGGAGCGCACGGAATCCCAGGACCATAAGGACTGTTCCAATGGCAGGGAGGATGTGATCGAGGCACCAGAAATTTAATGTAAGGGATGTGAGAATGATTCCCATAAGCACGTGGCCCATGGCCCTTTCCCACGGACTTTTTTCAGAAACATCGGGAATCCTGTTTTCTTCCATGGTCATCCTCCTTTCCGTGTATTCCGCCGCCTGTATCCTGGTCATGCGGCATCAAAGCCTGCACATTTGTGGTTATTTTTATTATACATGAAAAATCCAGAATATTTGGGACTTTTTCCAGTTGAATTTCTGACATTTTTCTTAATGACTTTTTTTTGAAAATATGCACAAAAAGACCGCTGAACCTTTCATATACAGATGTGGGTCAGCGGCCAGACTTCCTATTGATGGGATGGTTTTTGTATTATTCCGCGATATTCTCTATATAGTTATAGTCGATGTATCCTTTTATAACAGAATAAAAAAAGGGATCTTTTCTAATGGTATCCTCCGAATTGATAATGAAATTATTCCAGTCACCGGCTTCATTCCCGTCGGACAGGTAAACAGATAATTTATATCCATACCCAGAATAGCCCATCGAAGGCCTTGTTCTCTTTATCTCAACATCGTTCAGATCATCAATGATATGTTGGATCTGTTCTTTGTCTGTAATATGTGTCGCATTTCCGCTGCTGCCGTTAAAAACAACAAGCTCCAGGACTTCCTTGTGATCTAAGTCCATCAAGTCGACCGGAAGCGTATACCAGACGAATAGGCCAGCCAGAAGAATCTCTGTAACCGATGATACCAGGATCGTTTTCCGTTTCATGATGATCTCCTCCAATATGGTTTCCATTTAAATTATTTTGGTTTTCATGTAATTCCATGCTTCCCTGTAAATTCAGATTTTTAGTTCGGAACAGGGCCAATTACCCCCAGTGCGATCAGATCAAGAAAGGCGATCGTCAGAATCGTGCCCGCTGCAAGAATGAGGAGGAATACTTCCAGAACACGGCGTAGGTTCTTGTTTGTTAAACCAGTCCTTATTTTGGTGAAGCACAAAATCGAAACGCCAATAATCAGCAGGGCGGTTATATTATAAATTACCATTTCTTTCATACTGTACTGAAGTGCTATACTAATGTTGTAACAGGAGTGGCTAATAAGATATAATCAATCTTATAAAGAAAAGAGGTACACATTATGCCACAGAGTTACACCCCTGAATTTAAAAAGAAGATTGTCCGCCTTCACGAGGAAGAAGGACGCACTTACAAAAGCATCACTGCTGAATACGGCGTATCCAAAGCCAGTATTTCCAAGTGGTGCAGTGAATTTAGCAAAGAATGCCAAACAAAAGCCCTCGAAAATCCAGATATTCCAAATGAAATGGAACTTATGAAAGAGAATCTCCGATTGCGCAAGGAACTGGAAGAAGCAAAAAAGGAAAATCTCTTCTTAAAAAAAGCAGCGGCATTCTTTGCAAAGGAAATCGATTAGAGGCTTATCGATTTATTGAGCAATATCATGAGTTGTTTGGTCTACGGTGGCTCCTTCGCAGGCTTGAAATTTGTCCAAACGCGTATTATAACTACCGGAAACACAGGAAGGCGGATTATTATGCCAATAAAGCAGAAGTACACGCGC
>NZ_JAOQJF010000065.1:0-4456 GCF_025567195.1 Alitiscatomonas aceti
TATACAGCTTAAACAATGAGTGGATTAAGACCCAACTGGCTGTTGGGTACTGAAATCCTACACTTATATATTAGGAGGAGGTGGAAGATGGACACTGACAGCAGAGGAACCATAAGGAAAAAGGCCTTTCCCTGGAATCGATCCAGACGGAAAGGCCTTTTTAGTCAGATTCAGGCAGCTTTTATTTGCCCGCCATCTTCTTCTCCTGTTCCTCGATCATCTTCTTCACCATATAGCCGCCTACGCTGCCGTTCTGGTAAGAGGTCAGGTTTCCATTGTAGCCGTTGGTCAGCGGCACTCCTAACTCAGAGGCCACCTCCATCTTAAACTTGTCCATGGCCTCCTTGGCCTCCGGTACTACCATACGATTGGAAGAATTGTTTGTACTGGGCATATAAAACCCTCCTTTTGAGTGATTTGCCGGCCTTGTTTTTTCCGGCGTTTTCTTGGTACACTCCTATTATGGTCTCTGGAGAAAATAATACACTAGAAGGTTTTTCGTTAAATGTCATTTTTTGCAAAGCCCGGGCCTGCTATCTGCCTTCTTCCTTTAAGCAGAGGAAGGCACAGAGATTTCCCCGCCGGTCTGCCGATGTCCGGTGGGAAAACAAAAACTCTGGATTGCAGTGGGTACAGATATCCGTCACAGAGATCCCTGTCTCCGGCACGCCCGCTTCCCGGAGAACGATCCGGTTAGCCTCCCAGAGATCCAGCTGGTATTTTCCATTCTCTTTTTTGTAGAAAAGCGCCGGGTGGTGCTCTTCCCGGAAGGCCGCCGCAAATTCAGCGATCACTTCCTCTCCCACTTCATAGCAGTCCTGGCAGATGCTGGGGCCGATACAGGCCGTCACATCAGCCGGATCCGTGCCGTACTCCTTTTCCATGGCCGACAGAACCGCCTGGCCCATGCGGTTTACGGTCCCTCTCCAGCCCGAATGGGCCAGACCGATGGCCCTTCTTTTCCGGTCCAGAAAATACAGCGGCACGCAGTCGGCAAAAAATGTCACCAGCGTCACGCCGGGCCGGTCTGTGATCAGTCCGTCCACATCCCGGTAATCCCGTTCCTTTACGATCCCCTTTCCCTCGTCCTCCGGGGTCACGGTCCGCACGTTGATGGTGTGGGTCTGCCACGTCAGGACCATGCGTGTCTCATCCACGCCCAGGGCCTTTGCCATACGCCTGTAATTTTCCCGTACCGCCTCCGGATCGTCTCCCCGGGTAAAAGAAAAATTCATGGTGGAATAGCACCCTTTGCTCACACCGCCCATACGGGTGGAGAAGGCGTGGGCTACAAGCCCTGTTTCTTCCAGGGCCGGGAAGGAAAGCCACGTGACTCCATCCCTTGTGACTTCCTTTATAAGACCGCCGTCTCCCTTTCTTTTCCAGTCATACATGTATATCTCTCCCGTCTAAAACGCATTTTTTAAATGTGTGATCTGCTCTCCGTCGATCCCCACCGCGTCAAACCGGCAGGCCGCAGACTCCGGAAATCCGTGCTCATAAAGATAGACAGCCGCCACCCGGCGCACCTGTCCGGCCTTCCGGCTGTCGATGGCCTCCAGCGCATATCCGGCCCTTTTCGTTTTCCTGTATTTGACCTCCACAAAGACCAGATATCCGCCGTCCCTGGCAATGATGTCGATCTCGCCGGTGCGGCATCGGTAATTCAGTTCCAGGACATCCATCCCTTTCTGTTCCAGATACCGGGCCGCCAGCTGCTCATACCGGCTTCCTTCCATCCGCTTATTCTGTCCCACAAAGGCTCCTTTCCGAAGCTACACGAAATTTTTAATAAAGGTCCTCCGGTGGATGGGCGACGGACCCAGTTCCCTTAAGGCTGCAATATGGGCCGCAGTTCCGTAGCCCTTATGCTTTGCAAATCCATACCCGGGATACAGCTTGTCATACTCCGCCATCAGATAATCCCTGGTGACCTTGGCCAGGACGCTGGCCGCGGCTATGGATACGCTTTTGGCGTCTCCCTTGACAATGGGGATCTGCGGGATCTCCATTCCCGGAATTGTGACCGCATCGTTTAAAAGCAGGTCCGGCATCTGGGAAAGGCCGCCGATGGCCGCCCGCATGGCCTCATAGGTGGCCTGGAGGATGTTGATCTCATCGATCCTGGCCGGGGAGACCACCGCCACATTCCAAGCCAGGGCCTTTTCCTTTATCTCCAGGAACAGCTCCTCCCGCCGCTTTTCCGACAGCTTCTTTGAATCGTTGAGATACAGGATGGTGCAGTCCCTGGGAAGGATCACCGCCCCGGCGGCCACCGGTCCCGCCAGCGGCCCTCTTCCTGCCTCGTCGATCCCGCAGATCAGGGCGCAGTCCTCATTCTCCTTTTCGTATGCCTTCATGGCCTCCAGCCGTAAAAGCTCCTTCTCCAGCCGTTCTCCTGTCAGTGTTCTTGCCATATATGCCTTCCTTTACTCCGGAAATTCCAGTGTGATCCGCCCCAGCTTTCCGCTGCGGAAATCCTCCAGCAAAAGCCTTGCTGCCCTGGGGACATCATAGCCGCCGCCCTTTAAGAGGCAGGACCTGGCAATGGCGATCTGCTCCAGAAGCTCGTGGGGAGACCGGTCCTCCGGGATCCCGTACCGCTCCGCCAGAAGCCCCGGATATGCCTTCAGTAAAAATGCGCAGAGCTCTGCTGCCAGCTCGTCCTTATTCAGGATCTCGTCGTTGATGGATCCCAAAAACGCCAGCTTAAGGCCCACGGACTGGTCCTCAAATTTTGGCCACAGGATCCCTGGCGTATCCAGAAGCTCCACCTGCTTATTCAGACGGATCCACTGGTTTCCCTTGGTAACGCCCGGCTTATTTCCTGTTTTAGCCGCTGCCTTTCCGGCAAAGCTGTTGATAAACGTGGATTTTCCCACATTGGGGATCCCTGCCACCATGGCCCGCACCGGCCGGTTTAAGATCCCGCGCCTCCGGTCCCGCTCGATCTTTTCCTTACATGCCTCCTGGATCACACTATGGATCTGCTTTAAGGAAGCCTTCTGTCGGGCGTCGATCTTCATCACCTGGAAGCCCTTGGCTTCAAAATACCGGGTCCAGGCAGCATTTCCGGCCTCACTGGCCAGATCCGCCTTATTGAGCAGCACCATCCGTGCCTTTCCCCGGCCCAGATCGTCGATGTCCGGATTCCGGCTGGATAAAGGCGCCCTGGCATCCACCAGCTCGATGATCAGATCGATCAGCTTAATATCCTCCTGCATGGCCCTTTTGGCCTTTGTCATATGGCCCGGATACCACTGTATATTCATCCTTCTTCTCCTTTCAGACTGACCGGCCCGAACTGGGAAAACGGCTGGATCCTGAACCATACCTTCCCGATCAGCTGGTCCCTTTTTACATTCCCGATGCTGGAAAAACGGCTGTCCTCACTGGACTCCCTGTTATCTCCCAAGAGAAAATATTCATCCTCGGAAAGCTCCATGGGATATTCTGCCAGCCCGGCGATGGAGGCCGCGTCCAGCGCCCCCTCTGCTTCCAGAGGTTCTCCATTGATATAGACCTGGTTCTCCCTGATCTGCACTGTTTCACCCGGAAGGCCAATGATCCGCTTCATATTAAAAGTCTGATCCCCCTGGGAAAACACTGCGATATCAAACCGCCTGGGACTTCCCAAGGCATACGCCAGCCGGTTTACTAAAACCACGTCGCCGGAGTCCAGTGCCGGCTTCATGGAGCCGCCGTTTACCTCGATCCGGCCTCCAAAGCCATAGACCAGATAGCAGGCGAAGGCGATGACCACCGCGATGTCTACGATCCAATTGACCACCGAATGGAGCCGGTTCTCATCCTTTTCATGGTAAAATTCCACAAAAGCACCTCCGGAATATTGAAAAAAGAGGGGGACAATTTTCATTGTTCCCCTCATTCTGCCAGTTACAAATTATTTTACTAACTCTTTAACCTTAGCAGCCTTACCTACTCTTGTTCTTAAGTAGTTCAGTTTTGCACGGCGTACTTTACCTCTTCTTACAACTTCGATATTCTCAACAGACGGAGAATGAAGCGGCCAGGTCTTTTCAACGCCGATGCCGTTGGAATTCTTTCTGACAGTGAAGGTCTCTCTTACTCCGCCGTTCTGTCTCTTGATAACAGTTCCCTCGAACACCTGGATTCTCTCGCGGTTGCCCTCGCGGATCTTAGCAGATACTCTTACAGTGTCACCTACGTTGAAGCTCGGTACAGTTTCCTTTAACTGGGCGGCTTCGATATTCTTGATAATTTCGTTCATATTCATGAACCTCCTTAAAGTATTCGATGTTCTTACCCGCGGTATGAGTATCAGTACGCGGCAGCGGACCATCTCTTATTTCACGGTTTATGATTATAGCATATGTCTGTCCAAATTGCAAGGACTAAATCACGACATACGCATGAATTGTTTTCCTTCCTCTTTTTCAGAATATCTTGTTTTTAAAAATTTAATACCTGTTCC
>NZ_JAOQJF010000066.1:0-3811 GCF_025567195.1 Alitiscatomonas aceti
TCGTACACCATACGAAGCCCGGATGGCAGCGTAACTGATTCATGATATTTTTTAGCCACAAGTGTTACAAAAATGCTTGACCACAACAAATTGACCAGCATAGGTATTCTTGCGTTCCGGTTCTTGGACAGCTTCTTGAATGGAAAGTAATATCATACGTTCTTCCATTGAAAGTCAGCAGGCCATTATTTAAATTCAAAAGAACACCATGCTGATCTAAAAAGATTCTAATTTCCGATTCTTTACATAAATATGCCTGCTTTAAAACCAGAATCCCATATTTCTTTATCGCGGCGCAATTATTTGCACTCGTTGTTACATGAAAATATATAAAATCAAAATCAAGATAATTCTTTGGAAGCTGACCATAGGTTTTAATTACATCTTCCACTAAATCGTCTGTATATCTATACTCTCTTTCATGTCCTACATATTTTTCCCAAGTAGAAATCCCAACTCCACTCAATTCTACTAATGTTTTACAAGCATTAGCGGATGACCTGATATCATATTTTTTTAGCAAAAGCTATTTCACCTCCGACATCTAAATCACAGCCTCAGCCCTATCATAAAAAATCTAAGCCACTAACTCAACCCTCTGACATCTAAACCGCCTACTTAACCCTCCGCACATTTCCTTTGATATGTCCCCACGGAGCGGTTTTTGCGGTCATATTCGCTTACTGCCACTTACTGCCAAATGCCCGAAAAGCCCATAAATACGGCACTTTTCGCCGCTTACTCTTTCACCCGTGACATCAAAACTACTGTCTCTACTGTTGTTTCAGTTTCCAAGGGAAGTTCTTTCACTTCCTCGCCATCAACAGGCACAGGGAAGTTGAATACAATCTTCTTTATCCAGCTTCCGTCTTTTCTCTTTTCCGGGAACATCTCAATTCGCTCAATAAAGGCTTTCATAAACTCTTTCTGTTCTGCTTCCGTTGCGGAATGGTAGACTTCATCAAATGCCAGTAAGAGCCGATAAATGTTATCGCCGGAGATTTTCTCCTGCTGGATGCTGCGTATCTGACTTTGCAATTCGCCAATCTGAACTTCGATTTCCTCTATCGTATCATACTGTTCATCATATCGGCGCTGCAAATCCAAAATTTTTCTGTCATAGTGGGCATCGTTGATGTCCAAAGTATCCATCTGACGCTCCAAGCGGCTTTTCGTTCCAAAGGCTTGCTTTAGCTGTCCTTGCAGAACGGCGATCTGCTTTTCCATATCCTCTGTATCAACCGCCGTTCCAATTTTCGCTTGAATTGCTTCTATAAATCGGGGATTGCTGACCATAGCGGAGATGACCTTCGCCACAAATTTGTTGATTTCCGTCTGCTCGATATTCAGCCGGAAGCTGCACTCATGTCCCGTCGGCGTAACCGTATTTTTGCAGTAGTAATAATACCGTGTTTTCTTGTCCTTGCTATGAGCCTTGGCAATATTGCCGTACATACTCTTTCCGCAACACGGGCATTTCAAAATACCGGATAGGATGTGTGCGTGGTCTGGATTGTTGACCTTTTCCCGCTTAAAGGAATTGATCTTGCGCTTTTCCTGTGCCAGATACCAATCTTCTTCGGAAATGATGGCTTCATGCTGACCATCGTAAACAGGGAACTCCGACTGCTCGACCACGTGCATCTCATTTCTTGTACCTTGCCTCTTTTCGGTTCTCCGTCTGCCATAAGCAATTTTACCCATATAAACGGGATTATCCAGTACGTCCTGCACGAAGTTCCTTGAAAATCCGGGGATGGTGTTATTTTGCCGCAGCTTCTTCACAAACCCGTTGCGGTTGAGATATTTAGCAACTCCGGCAACGCCCTCATTGGTATGGATGTAGCGGTCATAAATAACACGGATTACTTCCACTTCATCCTCCGCAATGACAAGGTTTCCGCTTTCCAATTTGTATCCATAGGGAGCGAAACCGCCGTTCCATTTGCCCTCACGAGCCTTTTGCTCCCGTCCTGCCATTGTCTGTGTGCGGATATTCTCTCGCTCGATTTCCGCCACCGCAGACAGCACGGAAATCATAAGCTTTCCGGCATCCTTGGAGCTGTCAATGCCATCCTCCACGCAAATCAGGTTGACACCAAAATCCTGCATAAGCTGCAAAGAGTTCAGAACATCGGCTGCATTTCTGCCAAATCTGGAGAGCTTAAAGACAAGCACATAGGAAACGCCGTCTTTGCAGTCCTGGATGTCGTTCAGCATCCGTTGAAACTCCTGCCTCCCTTGGATGTTCTTGCCGGAAAATCCTTCGTCAGAATACTCCCCGGCAACGACCATATCCTCGTATGCCGCATACTTCCGCAACTTGTCCCGCTGGGCATCCAAGCTGTATCCGTCTACCTGCATGGAGGTGGACACTCTCGTATATAGATAACATTTAAGTTGCTTCTTTTTCAGAATCGCCACCTCCTTCGCTCATTTCTTTTACCATCAATCCCTCGTTGCGGATATAATACTCCAAAAGTCTAAGCACATAATCCGGTGCATGGCGGTTGTCCAATTCCCACTCGGTCATAGTCCGGTAAGGAATATGGACGAGCTTGCAAAAATCTTTCCGGTTCAGTCCTGTGCTTTCACGCAACTTAATAATTCTGTTTTTACAATCCATTCGTCTTTTCTCCCAAAAAGCAAAAATACACGTTGCGTACATATTATAGCATAGCCGCAACAAGTACGCAACGTGTAAATTGTAAATTTTTACGCAGCCTTATCCGTCAAAGGCTGCGCTTGCTTATCATCCTTGGAACACTCCACCGTTTGCGGTGTATCCTGCTCTAATTTATCCAAAACCTGATGCCCGTACTTCTGGAGCATCTGGCTCATAACATCCACACAGCGGTCAAATGCCGCATTATATTTCGCTTCCTCATAATATTTCTTCAATAGGCGATTCCTCCATCAAAGTTCCATATCCTGTCCACGCTTCCGGTCAGGGTGTTTGTGTTCCTGCGTTTCCTTTCCTCTGATGAGGATAGAATTGATAAAAGCCCGAACCCTTTCGGATGCAATTTCCAGTGCATCCAGAAAAGGCTGGGCTTTCTGTTTCAGTTCCATATATTTTTCGTTTACTGCTTCATACCGCTGTTTCCAGATGGAAACCGTCTTTTCAGCGGAAGCCAGTTTCTCCTTCAAGCGCTTGTTGTCAGCATTGGCGATAATGCCGTTGACCGCATAGCGTTTGAGCGTGTCGCACTCATCCGGTGTCAGCGTGATATTATTTCCGAATGTGGCTTTCTTTCCCATCGTTTCAATCTCCTGCACCGTCAGAGCAACGGTCTTTGCTGTTTTGGTTTCCTTTTGCAGAGCTTCCAGTTTCTTTTTCTGTTTCTCCGTGGCATCTTTGGCATTCTCCAACCCCCGCTCCGCCTGTGCCACCTGTCCGGTCATAGCTTCCAAACGCTGCTGTTCAGCCTGAACCTTGAACTGTGTCACTGTCAGATGTTCCTCGGTGCTGCCACGCTCTCCACGCTCCACATCGGTATATCCGGCATTTCGCATGAAATGAAAAAAGTCATCCTGCAACACACTGTAGGACGACTTCAAAATCTTTTTTCCTTTTGCGTTCAACATTGGATTACCATCCTTGTCAAGCACCGGCTTGGACTCCCATTTTTTACTGCGGCTGACCTGCGTGATCGTTTCCTTTACCGTTCCCCGGTACATCGCTTCGACCACAGAATTTGCTTCTCTACCACCGGGATATAAACCACATGAAGGTGTGATGTTGTATAAATAAAGTTGACACCTTATTCTCAAAGAATTCATGTATAATAAAGAGAATAAGGAGGAACTT
>NZ_JAOQJF010000067.1:0-3497 GCF_025567195.1 Alitiscatomonas aceti
CGTGACATTGAAAGTTCCTCCTTATTCTCTTTATTATACATGAATTCTTTGAGAATAAGGTGTCAACTTTATTTATACAACATCACAATAAGATTGACTCCATGTTAAAACAGCCAAACTGCCCTTTTGTTTTATATGTTGGAACACGAAAGTTAGTGAAGCGTAAAGAATTTGAGGAATACATTCGCCGAGAATTGATTATATAGCCTTTAATAGCTGAAATATTTGTCTGTTAAGATTGAAAAAACGGAGTCCTTGTGATATACTTTATATTTGCGTTGGACTCTTTTTTTTAACGTGAAAGGAGTCCGTCATGGGAAAAAATTTAAAAGGCAAAGAGTGTGGGAAAGGTATTTGTCAAAGAAAGGACGGTTTGTATTTCGCAAGATTTTATGCTAAAAATGGTGCGCGTCAAAATGGATATTTCAAAACGCTGCCCGAAGCAAAAAAATGGCTTGCTGACGCAAAGTATGAAGATACACATAATCTAATCGTTACTGCGCCTGATATGACAGTAGACAAATGGTTCAATTATTGGATTGATAATATCATTTGTGACCTTGCACCAAATACGATAAGAAATTATCGTGAGCGTTACGAAAAAAATATTCAACCATTGATAGGAACTATGTGTATAGCTGATGTAAAACCTATGCACTGTAAAGCTGTCTTAAATCGAATGGAAACAGAATATGCAGGCTCAACAATCCGGCAGACCTATATTTCAATGGGAACTATGTTCAAATCAGCAGTTATGAATGATATTATTGCAAAGCACCCTATGAATGGTGTTCGATATACGAAACCAGTCCGGGCAGTAGATGATATTAAATACTTAACCGTTGAGGAACAGGAAAAGTTTCTTGAAGCCGCAGAGCGTTCTCATAATTATAGACAGTATGCTTTGTTATTAGAAACGGGTTTGAGAACGGCTGAATTGATTGGTCTGACATGGGACGCTATTGATTGGAAAAAACGTACTTTAACTGTAAATAAGAGTTTAGAGTATCGACACAGCCGGAGATATTGGCGTGCCGGTCCGCCTAAAACGAAAAAAAGTTATCGTACTATTCCGCTTACAGAACGCGCATATACAATCCTAAAAAGTTGTTATGATGAAAAAGATACCCGGAAAGAGGCTGAAATGCTTTCACAGATTTTGGAGTACACAGACAGCAGAACGGGAGAAAAGAAATGTCTTGTCATGCGGGATTTGGTATTTATCAACTGGCGAACAGGAGAACCTGCTAAAAACAGTTCCTACGATACACATTTATATAAATTGTGTGATGAAGCTGGTATTAAGCGTTTTTGTATGCACGCCTTACGACACACTTATGCTACACGCGCGATTGAACGCGGCGTACAACCTAAAGTTTTACAGCAACTATTAGGACACGCAAGTATTAAAACAACAATGGACAGGTATGTCCATGTTACGGACGAGTCCCTTGCAAAAGCTGTTCAGCAATTTGAAGCAGCTACACCCACAGTTGAAAAAAGGGTGTAAAAAGGGTGTAATAAAAATATAGAGAAAGGCGAAAACCCGGATAAATCAAGGGTTTTCAGACAGGTAAAGATAAAAATGAAATTAGGCATCGTTGGCCTTCCTAATGTAGGAAAGAGCACACTGTTCAACTCTCTGACAAAAGCCGGCGCGGAATCTGCCAACTATCCGTTCTGTACCATCGACCCCAACGTGGGCGTGGTCCCGGTTCCGGACTTCCGTTTAAAGCTGCTGACAGACCTCTATCATTCTGAAAAGACCACTCCTGCGGTCATCGAATTCGTGGATATCGCAGGCCTCGTAAAAGGCGCCTCCAAGGGCGAGGGCCTGGGAAACCAGTTCCTGTCCAATATCCGTGAGGTGGACGCCATCGTCCATGTGGTACGCTGCTTCGAGGATCCCAACGTGATCCATGTGGACGGCAGCGTGGACCCGCTCCGCGACATCGAGACCATCAACCTGGAGCTGATCTTCTCTGATATCGAGATCCTGGACCGGCGGATCGCCAAAAACGGCCGCGGCGCTGCCAACAACAAGGCCCTGGCCAAGGAAGTGGAGCTTTTAAAATCATTAAAGGCCCATCTGGAGGACGGAAAACTGGCAAAAAGCTTCCCCTGTGACGATGAGGACACCAGGGACTTTATCAACACCTTAAACCTCCTGACCTGGAAACCGGTGATCTTTGCCGCCAACGTAAGCGAGGACGATCTGGCCGACGACGGCGCTTCCAATGAGTATGTGAAGCAGGTCCGCGGATTTGCCGCTGAAAATGACAGCGAGGTATTCGTGATCTGCGCCCAGATCGAGCAGGAGATCGCCGAGCTGGACGATGACGAAAAGAAGGAATTCCTGGAGGATCTTGGTTTAAAGGAATCCGGTCTGGAAAAGCTCATCGCCGCCAGCTACCGTCTCTTGGGCCTCATCAGCTATCTGACTGCCGGTGAAAAGGAGACCCGCGCCTGGACCATTAAGGTAGGCACCAAGGCTCCCCAGGCCGCAGGAAAGATCCACTCCGATTTTGAGAGGGGCTTCATTAAGGCCGAGGTGGTCAACTACCAGGATCTTCTGGACTGCGGAAGCTACTCTGCCGCCAAGGAAAAGGGACTGGTACGGATCGAGGGGAAAGAGTATGTAGTAAAAGACGGAGATGTTGTATTATTCCGGTTTAATGTGTAAAGATAGACAGTTTTAAAGATCTGCCTGTATCTAAAAAGGCCCTGGGGTCAATAAACTTTCAGTCTGCAATTTTTGCAGACGGTCTGCACAATCATAATCACCTGTCCAACGGGTGGTTTGCTTTAGGGCTATAAGCCCTTGTTACTAGGGGGCTGTCGGGAAATAGATAGTCTAAAACAGGGTCGGCTGTGACTTATGTGAGTCACAACCGACCCTGAAATTTTTTCATAAAAAAGAGAAAAAGATGGCTAACGACAACCATCTTTTCCCCGTTCCATGTTATAATGGAACTATGCTTAAACAAGATTATTATAACGACTTTTTTGATTTTGGGCAACAGAAAATTAACTTCAGCTTCTTCGAATTGCATTTACCCGACGACGATCCTGTCTATACCCTGAAAAAAGTAATGGAGGAATTGGATTTTTCAGGCCTGCTGGCCTGTTGTTCAGACCAGGGAAGAACCGGGTACAATCCAATCATGCTGTTATTACCTACGCAAACATGCGTGGCATCCGGGCCGTTGACCGGATCGTGGAACTGTGTGAACGGGACCTGGCATTCATCTGGCTGACCAAAGGACAGAGACCCAGGCGGGATGCTTTTTATGATTTTAAGGGGAAAAAGCTGACCGGTGAGATCCTGGATGAACTGAATTACCAGTTCCTGCGCCGTTTGAAAAAAGAATGCCTGCTCACACTCAAAGAACTTTTTATTGATGTGATATTGTCAATATTGGTTGACACATTTATCTCAAAGATATCACTGCCTATGCAGCCTGTTCCAGAGATTGGTAGTATCTCTGTCGCTTAAT